>NZ_JAUBPN010000010.1:0-206942 GCF_036700745.1 Microcoleus sp. S36a_B3
ACTCCCGACTCAGCAGCCGATGTTGTCCGTCACAAAACCGATTTATTCTTTGCTCTGCTTGACCAACTGCATACTTTCCCGCACAAGTCAACTATTTTTCTCGAAACTTTGTGGAATCTTTGGCTGCCGCTAGCAATCCAATTATCTACTGAAAAACCAAGTTTTAACCGTCCTCTAATTCAAGGCATTTTAGGCAGTCAAGGAACCGGGAAAACGACTTTATGCCACGTTTTGAAGGTGATTCTGGGAAAAATGGGATATTCTACGGTCAGCATTTCTTTAGATGACCTTTACAAGACTTATGCCGATCGCCAACAACTCCAAAAAACAGACCCCCGTTTAATTTGGCGCGGCCCCCCCGGAACTCACGATATTGACTTGGGAATCGCAGTTTTAGACAAGTTGCGAGGTTCAGAAACTAGCGAATTAGCAGCAGTTGACAATCTAAAATCCGATTTCCCGAAAACAGATATAATTAAAAATATAGAAATTCCCAGGTTTGACAAATCTGCCTGGGGTGGTGCGGGAGACAGAACTCAACCCGAAATTATTTGCGGTGCGGATATTGTACTGTTTGAAGGTTGGTTTGTCGGCATGAATCCAGTCGCTGATGCCACATTGAACGAGTTTTTAGCAACTGCGCCGTTTCCGCTTTCTACAGAGGCTGACTGTCAGTTTGCGCGCGATATGAATGCGAAGCTGCACGACTATTTGCCGCTGTGGAACCGATTAGATCGGTTGATGGTTTTGTATCCCCGAGATTACCGCGTTTCTCAAGTGTGGCGCAATCAGGCGGAACGGGAAATGATGGCGGCGGGTAAGTCGGGAATGTCGGAAGCCGAAATTAATCGGTTTGTTGAATATTTCTGGAAAGGGCTGCATCCTGAGTTATTTATGCAGTCGATGCTGGAGGGCGATCGGGTAGACTTGGTAATAGAAATTTTGGACGATCGCACTGCGAGCAAGATTTGTCGGGCGATCGACTTAAAATCAAGCAATTAGCGACACTTAAAACTTCATAGATATAAAATTTTTTTTAAGATCTGCTGATGAAGTCTTACCCCCCATACTTTGGGGGGGGTAATATCTAGCGCTACTTTATGAAATTGGTATTATATCAAATCCTCTCTTCATCGGAATAGTAAATTCACTGTTGACTGTTGACTGTTGACTGTTAACTATTAACCGTTAACAGTTAACATCATGTTGGAGTGCAACTGGAATTGATATTATGTGTCGAGGATTGAGAATTTCTCAATTAACTGCCAGGAGTACCGCGATCGATCGCCTTCTCTACCAAATCGTCGGTAACATTCGCCGGTGTACCAGCAGGCTTAACTTCCTTAGCCATCGCCCGAAAATCATCGGGCTTGCTGCTTGAATTTGTCGATGTTGGGATATCTTTAGGAGCAGGAACATCAAATTTAGGCTTAGTTGCGGCGGCGGCAGCTTTGGCACCTGCACTTGTGCGATCGACTTCACTAACGCTGAATTCTTTGGAAGCTTCGTAGTCTGCCGATACATCAACATTCTGCAACTTTTGTTCTCCAGCTTCCACATTTTCAGTTATTTGCTGAGCGTCAAATGTTTGAGAGTTATTTGCTTGTTTACTGACTTCAGACATATCGGACTCCTTGCTAGTTTTATTTAAGAATTCAATATCTAAATAATAAATTAATTTCGCAGCTTTTTCATCTATCTGCAGATGTATCGGTGGCTTCTATCTTAAGGATGACTTTTGACTACTGGTGGCTAAACATTACGTCCGTATAAAAAACTAATCTAACCGCCAGACCGTACCCCAAATCCTTATAAAGTCAGTCATTTGCCAATCTTAAATCTCAAATCTCAAATCTCAAATCTTAAATCACATTACCTCTAGAGGATGGTGACTTGTACTTACCAATCTTGATATCTATATATTCTGGAAGCATTTTTAAGGAACTTATTTATGAACTCACCCGCCGAAACCAATTCTCACTCTCTCTCCAACGACACTCAAAAGATAGTTCAGAAAATCAACGGGTTGGGTACAGATGAAAAACTGGCGCTGCTCTACTTTATTTATGAAGAAATGGGAGATTCAATTACACCAGCAGCTCCCCAAGCCGCAGAGCCAGAATTAGCTCCCGTGCTGCTAGGTGATTTTTACAACCTTTCTGATGATGAACAACTGAATATAATGCGAGCTATTGTCAACCGCGATGACACGCCTTATTCTCGCGATTACGGAGCTTTAACTGCTAATAATCAGTTGGTGGTTTGGTATGCTTGGGCTATTGGTATGGGTGATAAAATTGTCGATATCCCCGAAGGATATGAGGCAACTGAGGCTGTCAATGGCGTGTTGGGTGAAATTGAAGGTCTTGATTTTGAACAGCAAATTTCGGTGCTGCGCGATGTAGCTAATAATATGGGCCACACCGATGTTAAACCAATTGCTACTCAGGCTGAAGTTGGGAAAACTTCTAGTCTTTAGTCGGTTGTTAAAACCGCTTCGAGCTAAACGCAGAATCCTGTCCGAGCGATTAACCGCACAGATAGGTTAGTTCGCAGCGCGGAATGGGAGTCCGCTCCTGGATTGCGGAATGCGAGTCCGCAATCTAGGAACGTTTTTGTTTTGGTAATCGATCGCACATAATACGATCGCCAATATCAAATTCGGTAGCATCAGAATTGTATATTTGCATCCTTAAGAGTGCTGTCCCCGAATAGCGATCGATTTCGCTCTTCGGAGACAGCAATACATAATTTTGATGCTATCAAAAAGGATCTAACCGGACTTCCTTCTTCCTTTTGTTTCCTGCATTTTTTATAGCTGAGCGTGAATTTTGCGCGGAATTTCGATCGTAAATGTCGAACCTTGTTTTAGTTGACTTTCTGCGGCAATTGTGCCGTCCATCATCTGAACTAAAGAAGTACAAATCGCTAATCCTAAACCCGTACCTGGATAAGCGCGGGCTGCGGTTTGGTCGGCTTGGCGGAATTTGTCAAAAATTTTGGGCATATCAGTTTCACAGATGCCGATTCCTGTATCCCGAACTGTGATACTTAGCCGATCGCCATTTAATTCCCGCACCTCGATCGAAATGCAGCCCTGATGCGTGAATTTAATCGCGTTGGAAATTAGGTTAACCAAAACTTGCCGCAGCCGCCACTTGTCATTAACTATCAACCGCTCCTGCAAGCAGACGCTGACAGACATTGCTACATTCTTTTCGGTGGCTTGAGTTCCAAATTCCCGAGCGGCATCCATTACTAAGTGCGCTAAATTAAATTCTTCTATTTCTAATTCTGTGCGGCAACTCTCAATTTTGGAGAGTTCGAGGATATCGTTAATCAGGGTTAGCAGGTTTTTGCCGTTATTTAAAATCCGCGATACCATCTTTGTTTGCGGCTCTGTCAGCAGTTGTTTGTGCTGGCGCAGCAGCAATTGAGAAAAGCCGATAATCGAATTCATGGGAGTTAGCAATTCGTGGGACATGGTGCCCAAAAATTGGGATTTTAACTTCGCTGCTTCTAGCAATTGCAATTTTTGCTGTTGAATGCGCCGGCCCTGATTTTCCAGTTCTTCCTGCTGGCGAATTAATAGCTCGTTTTGCAACTCTAAAAGCTGTTCTTGCTTTTTTAATTTTTCGATCGCCCGCGCGTTGTTAATGGCGATCGCAGCTTGTTTTCCCATTACCGCCAGCAGTTGCACAGATCCCTCAATTGCCGCGCACTCTTTCCCGGTGCCGATCGCCAACACGCCCAAACGCCCACTTTCTCCCGACTCGATCGCCGCAGCGATTGTCGCCGCCGGGAATCCCGAGTCGCAGTCAGAGTAGCACAGTTGCGACTCTCCCGTCGCAAACGCTTTCAACAGCAGGTTGTTTTGCACCTGCGGGGTTTTGCCTTTCTCAAAGCTTTGGGAGCCTCCGACAGCGGTGAGCTTGAGGCCGCTGCAATCGCAGTCGGGGAGCGCTACCAGGCAAAATTCAGCTCCGGCGATCGCCTCTAAAGTAGCGTCTGCGATTGCTTGTAACAATTCCGACAAGTTACCCGCGCGCTGGCTTAACAAATTTGTAAACCGCTCGATCGCCTGCAAATCTTGCCCCACCTGCGTTAGCGTCTTGTTTTCGCACAAATTTTCGGCTCGGAAGTTAGCTTGCGAGCACGCTTGGGGCCCCAAAAATTCTGGTTCTGCTTCTGTCCCGGCTTGAGTTTGTTCGATCGCGTCCATATCTGTGTAGGTTCCCACCCACTCTAAAATATCGTGACTTTCTGGGTTCGCGGGCGCTCCTCTGGCTAGGTTCCAGCGGTAAGTGCCGCAGCGCGCCAATAGACGAAATTTTATTTCGTAACTTGGCGGCGGGGTTTGAGGATTGTGCGTTAGCGAAGCCCGCCCCTGCGGGGGCTGCGCCAACGAAGAGGATCGGGCCAAAAGACGAGGACGGTCTTCTGGGTGAACGCGCGCTAAATAGCCGAAACCCAAGGCTGCTGCTGCTGGTACCCCCGTATACTCCTCCCAGCCATGACCTAAATAAGTCGCCCAGCCCTTTGCATTTACTTTCCAAACTATGTGAGGAATTGCCGATCGCAGGCGATCGTCCTGAGTTTTGCAGTCCCAAACTTGTCGTTGGGGGGAAGTTATTTCTGATACTTTGTGTAACACTTCCGTGTCGGAAAACTCGGAGCGAAAAGAGTTATTGCTGTGATAGTGAGTCATAACTGGTTTTTATCAATAAGCACTCAACTCGAGCCCTAACATCGACTCAAGAATCGCGCTACTAGCTTTATTTATTTTGATTGCCCGAAAGCATCAAAAGTTTTTATAGTTTAAATGTATCTGAGTAGTGTTATCTTTACCTCTATCAAGGGGCGGACAATGGCATAATTCAGTTAAACTGTTAAAAACATTGAGAGCTTACCAGCAAAAAAATGGGTTTAAAGCCTCCCTTTGGAGGGAGAAAGGAAAAATTAATTTCCCTCGCTGACCATCTCTTCGCGATCGAGTACGAGGTAACAGTCCCCAGTCAACAGTCCCCGGTCAACTGTTGAACCGTCCCGCGATCGGGCGCAAGCCGGCAAGGGCGGCAAAATAATTTAAAAATTAACTTGCAAGAGGGCAACTGCATGAGTATGCTTAAACAAGATGTGCGGCTTGTCAAACTCTAAATCAGCACACATTCTCAAATTTACTCAGTTTGGCTGAGTCAGTGGACGATATTTTAAAAGTTTAGGGGACTATTGGAAGAAACATGAGTAAAATTCGCGTTGCATTGATAGAAGACCACGACCTGACAAGAGTCGGCATCCGCACAGCTTTACAACAGCGTGACACGATAGAAGTTGTCGGCGATGCAGCTAACGCTACAGACGGATTGAAACTGCTTCAATCTTCAAAGCCTGATGTGGCAATTGTAGACATTGGTTTGCCAGATTTTGACGGTATTGAACTTACACAAAAGTTCAAAAAATCGGTAGCGGAGTCCGATCCGGATACCAAAATTTTGATTCTGACTTTTCAGGACAATGAAGAAGAAGTGCTGGCAGCTTTTGCCGCCGGAGCTGATTCTTACTGCATGAAAGATATCAGCTTCGATCAGTTGTTAGATGTGGTAAAAGTAACTCACGAAGGTAACTCTTGGATCGATCCGGCGATCGCGCGCATTGTTCTGAAACAAGCTCGCACCAAAGAGTCTGCCCCGGAAGAACCGAAGGTTGAGGGCAAAAGAGTCACAATTAAGGCTGCCGAACCCGAGTTCACTCACATCATTGAAACTTACCCTTTAACCGAGCGAGAATTAGAAGTTTTGGAACTGATAGTGCAGGGTTACAGCAATGCTGCGATCGCCGAAAAGCTTTACATTACTGTCGGTACGGTCAAGACTCACGTCCGCAATATTTTAAACAAGTTGTGCGCTGACGATCGCACTCAGGCGGCCGTGCTCGCCCTCCGTTCTGGCTTGGTTGGATGAAGCGTTATCCAAAGGCGAAAAAGTAGTTAACATAGGGTGCGCGTGGCGCGCCTTACCCAGATCCTGTAGGGTGTGCAACGCGCACCTTACTGCCAGAAATATAGACGGCAATCTCACCATCGCCACCCCGATATTTTTAAGTATTAAAAAGCTATATTTACCTCCGCATCTATCCCAGTGCAGATATTTTTAAATCATTATTTATCAGTAAATACACCTTAAGATAGATGTCAAATAATGATATAAATACTAATAGTTAAGATTGAACGATCGTAAATAAAACAAATGGCGATCGCACTTACCAAAAAGTTGGGTCTAAAGCCCCGTCCTTATAGGACGGCTTTAATTATAACAAAGTGTGAAGACTTGTTAAGTATACAGACTTATAAGTAAAAATTTTAGCAAAAGTGATAAACTATTCCAATGATAGTTTTAGAGTTTAAGTTGAAAGGCAAAGCGGAGCAATATCGAATCATCGACGACATGATTCGGACGGCTCAATTTGTCAGAAACAAAACTCTTAGACATTGGATAGACAATTCCAGGATTAAGTTAGTAGACCTGTACAAACAATGCGCCGTTGTGGCGAAAGAATTTGAATGGGCAGGCAAGCTTAACTCGACGGCCCGTCAAGCTTCGGCGGAACGTGCTATTTTTGCTATCCAACGTTTCTTCGCCAATTGTAAAGCTAAGAAGCCCGGAAAAAAGGGCTACCCGCAGTTCAAGAAGTACACTCGTTCCGTCGAGTACAAACAATCCGGCTGGGCGCTTTCTAGTGACAAAAGATGCCTAACGTTTAAGGATGGCTTTGCTGCTGGAAAATTCAAGTTAATTGGTAATCGGGATTTGCATTTCTCCGCACCCGATGAAATCAAGCGAATTAGGGTAGTGCGTCGTGCCGACGGCTATTATGCCCAATTCTGCATCAACATCGAACGAAAAGAGGAAGCCGTTTCTACTGGCAAAACTATCGGCATAGATGTGGGATTAAACCACTTCTATACTGACAGCGACGGTGAAACAGTTCCCAATCCTCGGTATCTCCGCAAAAGCGAAAAAGCTTTGAAGAGATTGCAGAAGCGAGTTTCTCGGAAAAAGAAAGGCTCCCAAAGCCGTAAAAAGGCAATCAACAAGTTAGGAAGAAAGCACCTAAAGGTGAGTCGGCAGCGTAAAGACTTTGCCATTAAGACGGCGTTGTACGTGGTGAAATCTAACGATTTTGTAGCCTACGAAGACCTTCAAGTGCGTAACATGGTCAAGAACCACAAACTTGCTAAATCAATTAGTGATGCCGCGTGGTCACAATTTGCCGAATGGTTAGAGTATTTTGGAAAAGTGTACAGCAAAACAGTTATCGCTGTTCCGCCACAATACACATCTCAGGAATGCTCAAACTGTGGCAATATTGTTAAGAAAACTTTATCAACCCGAACGCATATTTGCGGTTGCGGAACGATACTAGATCGCGACCACAACGCTGGAAGAAATATTTTAGCAAAGGGTTTGAAAGCCCGTGCAGGAATCAATTTAAATACGGTGGGGCACACCGGAATTCACGCTGGGGGACAGACCGATCTCTACTCGCTGGTGGCGACAAAACAGAGATAAGTTCGACTGGTTGATCCAAGAATCCCCTCGCCTCGATAGCAGGGGAGTGTCAAGAATACTGGCGCGATTTCACTTCACAAAATGCAGAAGCCTGGGCAAAATACCCTGCTTTGAGGAATAGTTGAGCAGTTAAAAAAGTTATATCCGCAGACTGATGCCTGAGTTAGCTTAAATTTGCGAAATTAAAATTATCAACTCTTACTGAAATATTCTAAAAGAGGTACTATGGAGGCTCCAATTGAATTCAAATTATTTGCTCCTTACAACAAAGGAGCTGCCTTGATGGGGTGTTTTTCTAATTGGGAAGAAATTCCGATGGAAAAGGATGAAGAAGGTAATTTCAGCACCAAAGTAGATTTAGAGGATGGCGTTTATCAATACAAATTCCGCGTGCAGTCGAAAAGCTGGTTTCTGGAAGCAGATGAGTGGGTAGATGTGGTAGATCCCTACGCGACTGACATTGACGATCCGAGTCAAAACGCCGTTGTTAGGATCAAAAATGGCGATCGCATCGTCGATAGCTACGTCTGGAAACACGACGACAAACCCCTCCCTGCCGATCGAGAATTAGTAATTTACGAAATGCACGTTGCCGACTTTTCCGGCGGCGAAGCAGATCCCCTCGCCCGCGGCAAGTACAAGCACGTAGTCGAAAAACTCGATTACCTAGCAGATCTCGGCATCAACGCGATCGAACTAATGCCCCTCAAAGAATACCCTGGCGACTACAGTTGGGGCTACAACCCCCGCTACTTCTTCGCAGCTGAGTCCAGCTACGGCACCACAGAAGAACTCAAAAACCTCATAGACGAGTGTCACGCCCGCGGCATTCGCGTCATCATCGACGGGATTTACAACCACTCCGAATCATCCAGCCCCCTCACCCAAATCGATCACGATTATTGGTACCACCACGCCCCCCGCGATCCAGACAACAATTGGGGCCCGGAATTCAACTACGAATTTTACGACGAAAAGTTAGGAACTTACCCAGCGCGCAAATTTGCCGGCGATGCAGTCCGCTATTGGGTTCAAGAATACCATCTCGACGGCATTCGTTTCGACGCAGCGCGACAAATTGCCAACTACGATTTCATGCACTGGATCGTTCAAGAAGCCAAAAATGTCGCCGGCCCAAAACCGTTTTACACTATTGCCGAATACATTCCCGAAGAGCCTAGCATCACCAATGTAGACGGGCCGATGGACGGCTGCTGGCACGACAGTTTCTATCACTCGCTGATTCCACAACTGTGCGGCGATAATTTTGATTTAGAGCGGCTCAAAGAGATAATCGACTGCAAGCGCCAAGGTTTCTTGGGCGCTACAAATGTAGTCAATTATTTGAGCAATCACGACCACGATCGCCTATTCTCAGAATTGGGCGATCGCGGAATTTTGGATGAAGCAGCATTCAAGCGGGCGAAGTTGGGAGTTGCGCTGTTAATGACGGCAGTTGGCGTGCCGCTGATTTGGATGGGCGAAGAATTTGGCGAATACAAACCCAAAACAATCGAGCAATCTAAAATCGACTGGACGCTGCTAGGAAATGACATGAATAAAGGTTTGTCGGAATACTACAAAGGCTTGATTCACCTGCGTAAAAATAACCAAGCACTTTACACAGAAAACATCGACTTTTTCCACGAAGATCCCGACGCGAAAGTGTTTGCTTACACTCGTTGGAACGATGAAGGTTCGAGAGTTGTGGTAGTGGCGAATATGTCGGAAAATTATCTGGCAGATTACAGCGTTCCCCACTTCCCGGCCAACGGAACTTGGCATGAATGGACGGGAAATTATGATGTTGAATCCGGCGATGACCATATTATGATTGACTTGCCGGAATACGAAGCAAAAGTCTTTGTTTGGCAGTAATATCAATTCCGCTTGCACTCATACCGGAATTGTTGACTGTTGACTGTTGACTGTTGACTGTTTGCTCGTTACCAGGCAGAGCCTGGTAACGCAGATCCGGAGGCTCTGCCTCCTTTGAGGAAAGCAACTTACAGGAGAAAGCAGTGTAGACCGATGCCCTGAACCCAAGAAATACAGCATATTCCAGGTTTATGAAGTACAGCAGCAGGCAGCAGGCAGCAGGAAGAGGTAATAATAGCAATGATTTGGGCACTCGAAAATGCCCGATCGCGCTGTGACCGTTGCTGTACACCCCGCGAATGCCTGCCTCTGGTAGTACGTGCTTTGAAAATACACGCCTTCGGGCCCGACTCCCATCCCACAAAACAATCAAAATCATCCCGCAATTAGGCAGCGCCCTTTTTTGTTTTGCTTCCGGGTTGTTAATTTAAACTACATATTTTACTCAGTTGATTTTCCCGGCACAATTCGGTTACGGCAGCCACCGGTAATGGTTTGCTAAAGAAGTAACCTTGACCCATCTCGCACTGCAACGACTGCAAAAATGCCAACTGTTCGGCAGTTTCCACACCCTCTGCAATCACCTGTAAATTCAAGCCCTGTCCCAGGGCGATCGCCACTTTCACAATCGTAGCACCGCTGCTGCCGTTGAGCAAATCTGCCACGAAGGATTTGTCTATTTTTAAATTATTGAGCGGAAAGTTTTTCAGAGACCACAAAGAAGAATAACCGGTGCCAAAATCGTCCAGAGAAATGTGAATTCCCATTTGCTGTAACTGCCGCAATACCGACACCGTAAAATTCACATCGGTCATCGCAATGCTCTCAGTAATTTCTATTTCCAAATACTCAGGATTTAACTCGGTTTCTGACAAAATTTTAGCGATGGTTTGTACCGTGTTAGGCTGCATAAACTGGCGGCCTGATAAATTCACAGCTATCCGCATGGGCGGCAATCCCATTAACTGCCACGCACGATTTTGCAAGCAAGCAGTCCGCATCACCCATTCGTCTATTTGGCAGATAAATCCTGTTTCCTCAGCCAAGGGAATAAATCGATCGGGAGCAATCAAACCGCGTTCGGGATGCTGCCAGCGGATCAGAGCTTCCACTCCGACTATTTTGCAGGTATTTAAGTTTATTTGCGGTTGATAGTGCAGCACAAATTCTGAGTTTTTCAGAGCTTTGTAAAGCTGATTTTCTAAGTTAAGTTCTTCGGAGACTTGATTGCCGATCGCCCGCGTGTAAAACTGATAATTATTCCGACCCTTCTGTTTGGCTCTGTACATCGCAGCATCAGCATTTTTTAGCAAAGTTTCTGCATCTTCTCCGTCGTAAGGAGCCAAAGCAATTCCCAAGCTAGCCTTAGTATAAAGCTCCAGCCCGTCAAAATCAAAAGGACTGCTCAAACTGTGGATAATTTCCTTGCAAACCTTAATTGCTTCCTCTGGGCTGTTGATATTGTGCAGCAGCACGGTAAATTCATCCCCGCCCCAACGAGCGAGGGAATCACCCGCGCGCAAACAGTTAGTCAAACGCCGAGATACACCTTGCAGCAACAAATCGCCCACGGGGTGTCCGAGAGTATCGTTAACATTTTTAAATCTGTCCAAATCTAGAAAGATTACCGCCAGCATTTCGGCGTTTTGGTGAGCATTAGCTAAAGCTAAAGACAGCCTTTGATTAAACAGCAATCTATTCGCTAAACCAGTTAGTTGGTCGTGAGAAGCTTGATGTCGGATCATCGCCTCGACGCGCCTCTGCATTGCAGCCATGTACAGGTGCGTTCCCAAAGATTTTGCTAGCTTCAGTTCCTCAGTGTTCCACTGTTGAGTTTCCCCGGTTTTGATTTCTTTCCAAGCTGTAAAGGACTGTCGGGGACGATCGTTCCGGGCGTCGGAATTGCAATTTCCAGCCCACCAAATTTCGGTTTCTACGGGGCTGCGAAAAACGGTGAGACAGCCGATGCACTGTTGGCCGTATTGCAGCGGTATTGCCAAAAATGACCGCAGGTCAGATTCGATCAAATTGGCAGATAAAGATTTGAGTTGAGGTTCTTGAGAAATATCGGAAATCGCGTACAATTGCGGTACGATTAAACCGGAAATATTTGTATCAATTGAACTGTAATGCTCGGAATGTAAATTTGGAAAAACACCTAATTGGCTGGTATTAACGGCAGTTTTTTCTGCTTCGTTTTCATTGGAAAACCCCATGATCTGCTGCCAAAACTCGCTGAGTTCCAAGTCGCCCTCCGAAGGCTGCTGGCCGCAGGTATAAAGTTGAGCGGGCAGATCGCCAAACTCGGCTGCAATGTACAGCCGCCCTCCCGAACCGTGCAAATGCTTGACAGTTTGTTCGAGAACTACTTGCCGAATTTCGTGGAGTTCTAGAGGAGAGTGCAGCAAACTGCTAATTTGGTTGACAACGGCTTCGTCGCGCGCTTGCTGTCGGGCTTGACTCAGCAGAAAAGATTGGGCGATCGCAATGGAAAGCTGATCCACTAGCAACTGCACCATTTTCAATTCTCGATCGCTAAACCGTTTCGGTTTGCCGTGGTGAGAGACTAACAGCCCCCAAAGCTGATTTTGATGCAAAATCGGCACCGTCAGAGAAGAAAGCGCCCCCATAGCCGTGAGATATTCAACGTGACAGGAGTCTACAGGAGAATAGCGAATATCTTCAACTGCTAAAGTTTTGCCGGTTTCGGGACAATCTAACCGATTAATTGTTTGATGCTGCAATTGGACATCTACAATCACTCGCTGCCGCGCTTTGACAAACATTTGGCGGGCACTATTGGGAATATCGCTTGCCGGAAAGTGCAAACCAAGCAGGGATGGCAAATTGTCGCCGTTGATGGACTCAGCAATCACTTCACCGCTACCGTCGGGTTGAAAGCGATAAACTTTTACCCGATCGCTGCCTAAAAAACTGCGAATTTCTCGCACTGTTGTCGTCAAAATCTCTTGCAGTTCTAAAGAGTTGCGAATGCGATTAGTAATGCGATTGAGTAAAATTTCTTGTTCGAGAGTCGATCTTGACATGGGTCTAACTTTTGCACGGGCCATCCCTTTTGATCTCCGGCTGTTGACAGCATTTTTGCGAGCTGCTGTGTCAACTCGCCCTGTAGTATAGAATACAACACTTTCGCTGCGTCTGGGGGATTTATTCAACGTAAAACCAAGAAATTTGGTTTTTAGGGATCGTTCTGACTTGCCGACAAATTTCGGCGAGAAACCCGGTTTCTCACAGCAAGCAATTACAAGGTTCGACCGACAAACATGGAACTCCAGATCCATTTAGGACTTGCATTCGTCTCGATCGAACTAATTGGAGGCACACAGAAACCGGGCTGACGAGACAAGTTTCTGGCAATACGCACAGAATGCTGGTTCCTCAACCCGGTTGCTAAGTATTTATACTCGGAAATATCCTGTCAAGCCGATTGCCAAATTTTCAGAATTCTGTCCGGCAAAAAGCCCGCTATTTCCTGAATTCGTTCCTCGGACAACTCATCCTTTGTTGCGGAAAATACGGCGGCGATCGCAGTTTCCGGTTTTACCCCAGAAGGAAGTCCACCTTCTTGTTCCACCCGAAAAATAAACAAGTTGGAATCGATGACAAAAGGTGCAGGCCCTTGCCAAGGCGGGCGCACCCGGCTCAGCAATCCCACCAGCGGATTCGTATCTTTCCAGAGATCTGCTATTTCTTTTTGCAGGGTTTTGTCGTCCGTCGGCAAAACTTCTGTGTGCAGTTCGGCTTCCACGCGATCGCTTGCTTCTGTTGTCATCAAGTCTCGCATTGTCCGGTACACCAATTCGGTAATATCGCGGGCATCAAAAATATCCTCCAAATGACCGTTTACCATCACTTTTTCCAAAAAGGGCATATCCTTAGAAGCGATCGGAACTGCTGACCCTTCTTGATGCAGGGATTTAGGAGGATTCGTCTCCATTTTCTGCAACATTTTGCGACCTTTTTCGGTTAAATCGGCTGTTTGAAATGCCACTAAAGGCGGCAATAACTCAGTCCCTCCGTAAGGCTCTCCGCTAAACTCTGCTTTGATAAATTCTTTTTGGTTGAGGTAGTCCAAGTGACCTAGCAATTCCGCTTCAGCCACTTCTCGACTGACATATTCTTCGGCTGCATTCCTAATTGCCGACTCTCCCTTGGCGTTGCCGCTGCCAATCTGTTTGAGCAAAATGTAAGTCAGGTCGTCTCTGATTGCAATTGTCATCAATATCTCCTTGGTTAATATCCGGCAAACAGCAAGTAAAAAATCATATTTTTAATTGCTAAAATTGCCATAATTACTACTTACAAACATTAAAATATAAATCTGCTCAACAAGTATCTCTCAACAGGGGGAAATTGTTAAACATTTGTGTCTGTTATAATCTTGCTTTAGGTATATTTACTGATTTAAACCTCAGTGTGCTGTTGGTAGTCCTGCGCGGGGGCGAGGTCGAAAACCCGGTTTCTGCGTCAAGCATCTCTCGGAATAGATCGACGATTTTTCCGAGAAATCTGGTTTTTTGCCTCCGGGACTGTGCAGGTAGTATTCAGCAAAGCCTTTACCACTGTTGAAAACAATGAAAGCAATTAAAATAAAAGGCTTTTCTGGCAAGACTTTTGGTGGCGATCGCCTCTGCTTGCCAAGGCTGGCGCACGGGTTCGTATAAGTTGATATATTTGCACTCTAGATCAGTAAAATTATGGAGATGCTATGGTATCAATAGACTGATACAGTCTTTGCCCCAACTAGCAGCGATATTGTACAATCGAGCTAGACCAAAGACCGATCGTCTGAGAGCTACAAATACGAGCCAATCTGTTTCGAGTGCCGGAGCGCCACTTGAGGAATGCCTCGCTGATAACTTTGACGATCGTTTTTCGATCGATATTTATGAACTACCCTAATTGGACTCAGACTTTGGAATCATCGTCTTTAAATAACGGTCAATGGGCGATTAACAACCGTCCTCTAGTTTTGGCGGTAGACGACAATCCCGACAACTTGGAACTGCTGACGCAAATACTCGATTTGTTCGGCTGCGAGTTCATCGGAGCCGTTGACGGCTACAGTGCTCTGTCAGCAGCAGCAGCCGATCGCTCTCCCGACCTCATCGTACTCGACATTTGCCTGCCGGATCTAGACGGTATAGAATTCGTCAAGCGAATCAAACAAAACCCCGAACTCGCCAATATTCCGATCGTGGCTGTCACAGCCCTAGCAAAAACAGAAGACCGCGATCGGATTCTCCAAGCCGGGTGTGTTGCATACCTTTCTAAACCTTTTAATATCAAGGATTTAGAAACTATTATCCGCCACCACCTCAACTATCAGCCGTTTCTGGTTGAGTTTTAGACTTAGAACTCGCCTCGCGAACTTTAGGTGCAGACTCCAAAATTGCTATGGTTCCCGTGCGGCCAGTCTCCAAAGTCGCATCGCTGAGCAAATCTGTCACGCCCACACCTAAAACCTCTTTGATTAAGTCTTTCAGTTGCAATTCCAGAACAGAGTCTAATTGCGATCGTACCTGCGAAGCCAAATCTTCCTGACCGTTCTGAGCCAGCAACTTTTCAGGCTGAGTAATCGCATTTTCGATCACAATTATCAATTTATTATCCAAAATATTGCACAGAGCCTGACTCGTTTGGTGTCCTAGTAGAGAGCGGTACAAAGCTTGAACACCCTGTGCAAGAGTCCGTTCTAATTTGCCACGAGTAGGTACTAAAATTTCCCCGGTCATATTTTTTAGCTACAGCGAGATAATTCAAAAAAACTGTTAT
Source organism: Microcoleus sp. S36a_B3 (assembly GCF_036700745.1). Taxonomy (NCBI): domain Bacteria; kingdom Bacillati; phylum Cyanobacteriota; class Cyanophyceae; order Oscillatoriales; family Microcoleaceae; genus Microcoleus; species Microcoleus sp. S36a_B3. The sequence goes on from NZ_JAUBPN010000010.1 coordinate 15,243, forward strand.
ATAAGAAGTCAGTAGTCATTAGTCAGTAGTCAGTAGGGGCGGTGGATGGTGCGTGCGGGCCCTCTTAGTAGTCAGTAGTCATTAGTCATTAGTCAGTAGTCGTTCTAGCCAAAGAGCGAAGTCGAAGGCTAGTCATTAGGAAGAAGGCTGGAGGCTGGAGGCATAAGAATGAACTGTTTAGTTATCGTCGCCAGAAGCCTCCGTTGCAGTCGGGAGCATCTGGTGTTTTGCATTTGAGCGTGCGAGCGTCCCCGAATAACGTATTTTACAACTCGCGAACGGGGACGCTCGCACTATAATAAAAATGATTTTTGCAAAACTCCCGAGGCATCCGTTGCAATCGACTGCATGGGGAAAGTGCAATTAAGAACGCCTAACTATGACGGGCGGTTTTTTATAACAGTTAACAGTTAAATGTTAACTGTTATAAAAAACCTTCGTGCTAGCCGACAGTAACTTCATTCGTTTCCACGGCAGTTGCACCCTTAACACCTTTAGCAATTGTCACCAACTTGTTGACAATTTCTTGGCTGGGAACTGTACCTTTGAGAACAACCGTAGTGCCGAGTTGCGCCACATAAACAGTCTCAATATCCGCAACATCAGGATTTGCATCAAAGGCCTGAGCTACCCGTTTAGCTAAACCGCTTTGATCGTATTCTCCATTCAATCCCATGCGTTCCGGCGGGATTGTCTGAGGGCTCGCAGCAGCAGGTTGAGCAGGTGCTTGAGCTTGAGCTACAGGCGCTTGGTAAGCCGGAGCTTGCACATTTTCTTGATTTTCAAGTTTTTCTAAACCAAACAATCTTTTTAGCCAGCCCATAGAGTTTGTCCTCCGACAAAGTTTGTGTTAATTTTTGTGTTAAGTGACAGTTGACCGATCGCAGTACATTTGTTATGCTCAATACCAGGAATTGCGATCGTACTCGCTAGACGCAGAAACCGAATTTTTATACAAAAAAACATCGTTTCACCATCATCCCCGCTAGGAAAGCCGGGTTTTGTGAGTTGTTTGCGCCAGTCTTAAATACCATTTAATGTTGCATGAGTTCGCAGATCATCTGTCTCGAGACATAAATTCTCCCACTCTCAAACAAATACCAGCGCTCACCGTGTCCGCCAATCAAACTTAAAGTCTTATTCCCCAACTTGTACAATTTTGTTGTACGCCCAATGTGCCAAGCCCCCACAGCAGGAAAGTTAGGAATGCTGTTACCAGATAGATAATTATCATAAGAATTGGTTACTACAGCTCGCCTTTTATAATCGTTTCAACGGTAGTAAGCTAACACTTTAGCTGCTTAATATTCTGGATAAAATATATATTTTTAGTTTAAAGTGCAGGCAAACTTAGCCGCACCAAAATCAGGTTTTTGTAACATTCCAGAAACTCATGATTAGGTCTATATTTTAATAAAAACCATTGCAGTTTGTTGGGCCGGTTGGGAGTTCGCCCTGTCGATCGTCCAAACTGTTCACCCATCCAGAGCAAATGTAGCTAAAGTTACTAAAAATTATTAATCGCTGTTTATGAAAAGTAATTGAACTTTTGATAACAATATAAATCGTGACAAAAATTTAATAATTGTAACTAAAGGAACATTTTTTAGCTTACAAAACTAATACTGTAGAAAGATGTAATTTTAGGCGGAAAGGGGGAGCATGAGCTTGTAATTACCAAGCAAGGGAAACCAGAAAAATTAATGCTTTATGCAACTGGATTTTCGCGCGATCGCCTTTAAGTCAAGTTTGAGCAGATCATAGCAATGATTATTTTTGCTTATGCCTTGACAGTATTAGTTCTCTAGTCTTGGAATGAGAAATTTTCGAGAACCCAAATCAACTTTGACGACTGCTGCTACCTCAGTAATTGGTAATCGGTGAAAATCTCATCCGTCCCTGTTACCTGTTAGATATTCCGAGCAGTATCTCTAGGGTTCTAAAAGTTTAATTTGGGATGTTGGCGAATTACCGTTACTGTAAAACTCTGGAGTGTTAAAAATGCTAAAACAAATGTGTTGGTTGCCCCGATTGGGAGGCAATGGAGAAAAGATATTGCACTTGCGTACCGAAGTACGTCAAGCATGGCGGCCTTATACAGCTTTTCCGCAGTTCGCGGCGTCCGACTACCTGGAAAAGGACGGTTCTAAGGGATGGGCAACTTTTCAGAAGCTGACAACTCAAGGGTGGAATTTAATATCGACTGAAGAAGGGCAGAATTCGTTTTTTGACCAACAGAAAAGTGCTTAAACAAGCAGAAACCGCAGCAATAAAAGAAGAGGTCAAATCCTCTTCTTTTTATTAGTTCGCGGACGCATTGCCAGCTCAACCGGTGAAGAGGCGTACACCCTAGACAATTTTGAGATTTTGGCGGCGTTGCAAGTAATACCAATTTCATAAAGTAGCGCTAGATATTACCCCCTCAACCCCCCGAACTCGCGGGGTGGCTAAGATTTTATCTATACCACATCTTTAGAAAAATGGTATAAGTTAGCTTTTTCTTTCTATACTGCCGCTGCTAACCGATCCAACATCGGCTGGCGAGTTTTCAAATTAAATCGGTATCCGTGGGGGAGAATGTGCAACTTCGCGCCGCAAATCGCCAAAGCCTCATCCTTCAACAGTCCGTCTATATTGTCGTGGAGTTTTTCCGACTCGTCGATGACAGTTACAGCGCCTTCGCCAATGACTTCCAACTCGTCGTCGCTGACTAAAATAGCTGTATTTTCGTCAATCCCAAATCCCAAGACTGCTGGTTGCAGCAAGAGTGCCGAAACTAAGCGTCCCAGACGACCTCGCTGGGCGAAATGCTGGTCGATGACAATTCCCGGCAGGAAACCCATTCCCGGGCCCATTGCTACCACCTCAACCCGTGGATTTGTCTCGGAGTCTCCTTCAATAATCATCATGTCTGGCATCATCGCCGCGCCGGCACTGGTGCCGCTAATGATTATTCCTTCGGAGTAGCGTTTGTGCATAGCTGCGTCGAGTTTGGTGTCTTTCAAACAGCTAATAATCCGCGCTTGATCTCCCCCGGTAAAGAATATCCCGGTCGCTTGTTCGATCGCTTCTAAATAATCTGGATTGTCGGCATCTTCGGATCTCTGGGTGTCAACAATTCGCACCTCTTCTGCGCCCAGCCGCTCAAAAACTCGGATGTAGTTATCTCCGACTTCTCCCGGCAGGCTTGTCGCAGCCGTCATCACTACAATGCGGGCTTTAGTGCCTCCGGCGCACCGCAAGAATTCCCGCAAAATTTTGCAGTCGCCGTCTTTGTCTTCAGCGCCGCCAATAATTAGCAACTTCCCCTGATTTTTGCTGCCCGCCATACGCTTTGCACTTTTAATTGATTATATTTAAATAAAACATAAAGTTTTTTTCCGAAAAACTACTAAAAGGTAGATATGCATACAGAAATTTTATAACTTACGGATTAGTAGGGTTTAGCAAAAGTTTGGGATTGCTTTCACCGGAGATTGTGAGGAAGCATTTGTGTCGGAATGCAGTAAATATTTTTTTTACAGAATTACAAATGCGGCGATCGCCCTCCCAGTTTTCGATCGAAAAAAACTAACCCCTCCTAGCAGGGGAGGGGTCAAAAAATGAGTTTACCTTCTCGGACTTACGCGGGCGGGGTCATCAACCGCCTTTGGGATAAGATTTTTCGCCTATCCTGATGTTAGTTTTTCCGACAAACCGGGTTGATGAGCGCAAGTGCTAAATGAGTCCGATCGCCAGTTAGTGCGATCGCTCGATCAAATTGCTCAATATTGTACGCGCCCGTTCTAAAGGCAAGTGTCTCGGTTTGCCGTTCCAGACAATCTGATATTCGTTGCTGTTTTGACCGTCGCCGTACCCAGAAATCAGCTTCAGGTGAAATGCTTCCTCAGCTAATTGGTGAACTTTATCCCTTAGAGCAGTTTGTGCGATTTTCATAATTGGGTACCTCTTAAATCCTTTTTCACAGTCATAGCCAATTTTAGTTGGCGTTGTACCTCTCCAAAGTTATAGTTTTTTTAAGTAGTCATTAGTTATTGGTAATTGCTCGCGGGCAATTGGCGATCGGGCAATTGTCTTCCTCTCGCACTATACCTGGGGAGCAGATCGTTATCTGTGAAAATAATTTTTTTGTGTGAGTGCTGTCACGCTCGCGAGTTTTGTATTATTGCTGACGACTTCAACTAGGGAAGCATTTGTCAATCAGCAATTTTACTCATATTTTACTTATATTTTGGCTATAAAACTGAGATTTGGGCGGACGTGGGGAGCGCCGTATTTATGCCCCCTCACCCCAAATCGCGAATTTTCTACTTTTCTCAAAAGCAGTTTTTTGAGTAATTTTATCGATTGACAAATGCAGCGTTAGTTTTAACTTTTCACTAATGGTCTTGTATGCTGCGCGAGTGTTGTATACTTCGCGACTGAGGACATCACTGCGAAAGCCAAACACAGATGCTCGCTCTCTGAAATATAGCAGTGCTCACAAAGATGAGGTATCGAGTCGTCAATCTGAAATCTAAAACTTGTACGCCGGCGTTGCCGAAGTATCTCAAATCTCAAATCTCAACTTCTCAGCTTTTTGAGAAAGGCTATATCTATGTCGGCAGGTAGTATGCAATGCACCGACAAGAGAGTTAATCTGACAAATTAGTTACAAGGAGGTTAGAAAATGCTGCAAGAAAAAAGCACCGAGATAGCCCGCGTCAATGCTCGAAAAACAGATGTATTTGATATTTTCCATTTCAAATACTATATCGGGCCCAACCCTTATTTAGAAACAGCCGCTTTAGTTTTCGATTTTGCAGTGACGGACGATCGGCAACCAAAGCCGATCGCGCATTACCGTAAAATTATTGGCGATCGCTACCCGCAACTGCTGCACGAAACTTTCTCGAACCACGCTCAACTGTTCGGGCGTACCGCCTCAGAAGTAGCCAAACTAGACATGGGTTTGCACTTCCAACACTGGAACATCAAGGCATTTTCTCAGTTTGACAGAATCAGCATAGAAGCACTTCACGCCCGCAGCGCCCGAGCCGTAGTTTACGCTGTTTGGGATTGGTTTGAAGCCATCGATCAAAATCAAGACTTCCCACTGTCAGCACAAATAGGCGCGCTGCAAAATATGTTCCGGCAGTCTGTTTACGGAGGCCCGACAGTTTATTCATTAATGCGATCGGCCTCCCAAAAAGGCATTCCCGCATTTTATTTGTGGGATGAAGGACTGATGCAATACGGTTACGGCAAAAAACTGGTGCGCGGCTCTGCAACAACGTTTGATTGCGACAGCCATTTAGACTCAGATTTTACCACACGCAAAGACGATTGTAAAGCTTTTCTCGCTACCTTGGGATTTCCCGTTCCCAAAGGAGATATCGTCTCCACAGAAAACCGAGTTCTGGCAGTTGCCAAAGAAATTGGCTACCCAGTTGCTGTTAAGCCAGTAGTCGGTCATAAAGGAATTGGTGTCACCGCAGATGTCCGAGATGCTGAAGAATTGCAGGCGGCTTTTAAAAGAGCAGTTAAGGCAATTCCCGAAACAGAACCGGTGCGAGTAATTGTGGAAAATAGCATCAAAGGATCGGATTTTAGGCTGCTGTGCGTTGACGGCAAATTTGTTTCTGCAACTGAACGCCGGCCCGCTTCGGTAACAGGAGACGGCGACTCAACTATTCGCGAATTAATCCGCCGCGAAAACCGCAAACCCGAACGTTTGGATACGCCAACTTCGGCGATGAGCAAAATTCAGTCCGACGCAGCGATGGAAATGTATCTGGAAGAACAAGGGCTGTCATTGGATAGCGTGTTAGAAGGCGATCGCACTGTTTCTCTGCGGAAAGTGGCCAATCTTTCCGCAGGCGGCGTCAGCATCGACGCTACCCGCACCGTGCACCCCGATAATATTATTTTGGCTCAAGATATCGCCCTACATTTTCGGTTAACTTGTTTGGGAATTGATGTGGTAACAGAATCCCTGGCCAAATCTTGGAAAACCGGAAATTTTGGGATTATTGAAATCAATGCCGCGCCGGGAATTTTTATGCACCTCAACCCGGCTGTCGGAGAAAGTGTTGATGTGCCTTCGCATATTATCGATACTTTTTTTGAATCGGGAAAATCCGCCCGAATTCCGATTATTAGTTTCAACAAAATTTCCGTGCCGGAACTGCAAGAAACCATCGACCATATTCTATTGCTGCATCCCGATTGGACAATCGGTGCTGTTTGTCGCGCTGGACTTTTTGTCAACCGTTCTGAAAAAGTTTTGCACAATAATTACAATCTTAACGTGCAAACTTTGCTGCGGAATCCCAAGCTAGATTTGTTGATTGCTGAATATCCCGAAGATGTTTTGGAAGCTGAGGGAATGTTTTATCAGCGCAGCAATATGGTGGTGCTGGACAATCCGGGGGAAACTGAGATGATTTTGGTCAGAGAAAGCACTGATGACGATACTGTTGTGGTGCGGGAAGGAAATAGTATTTCTATTCGCCGCCAGGGGTTGATCGAACAGTACAGTCTGGGGGATGGGGAACCGTTTGCGCGGGTTTATTTGAAGGAAATCGGGACTGTTTTGTAAGCGGCGGATTGCTACTTGGGTAAGGTCGCAGCGCACCCTAAATTTAACAGTTAGTCAGGTGCGAATTGACTTAGGTAAGGTGCGCAATGCGCACCCTACCGTTCAAAGTTGGGTTTGAACCGCCACAACAATTTATAATTTTCACAAGACCCGATTACCAATTACTCACTACGATGTCTTTAAAATTTATTAGCATTCCGCCAACTACCAATCGCCAACCTGTCGCTTTGATTGTCGCTTTACACGGATGGGGTGCTAATGCTCGGGATTTGACTTCTTTAGCACCGGCTTTCAATTTGCCGGATTATCAGTTTGTGTTTCCCGACGCCCCATTTCCCCATCCCCAGGTAATGAGTGGCAAAATGTGGTATGACCTGGCAAACAAAGATGCTCAGGGATTGATAGAAAGCAGGCAATTGCTGAGGGAATTGTTGCTGTCTTTGGAAAGCAGCACGGGCGTGCCTTTGTCTCGCACGATTTTAGGTGGCTTTTCTCAAGGCGGAGCGATGACTCTGGATGTGGGATTGACTTTGCCCCTAGCGGGTTTAATTTGTCTGAGCGGTTATTTGCACTCGTCGATTTCGCCCGCTGCCGGGAGTGCTTTGCCGCCTGTTTTAATCGCGCACGGTAGTCGAGATACTATTGTGCCGATTAGTGCTGCGGTGCGATCGCGCGACAGTTTGACTGCTTGGGGAGCTCAGGTGCAGTATCGAGAATTTAAGATGGGACACGAGATTCTACCGGAAGTTGTAGATGTAATGCGAAGTTTTGTTGTAGAAACTGTGTCGAAATGTGATTAAAGGCTTAGTATATAGTATGGCGGAAGTCTAGGGCAGGGGTAAAAAACATGAAAACTTTAACCAAAGCATCGCGCGATATTGCTGTACTTACTTCTCAAGACGTGGCAGAATTGGCTGTCCGTTTGGAGGTTGACGATTATACTGATCCTTTTGAGGGATTGAATGATTGGCATTTGTTGCGATCGCTTGCCTTTCAGCGGCCGGAGCTGGTTGAACCTTATCTCCACCTTCTGGATATGGAAGCCTACGACGAAGCATAGGCTTAAAAATCTAGCTTAAAAATTTCGACGGAATTAAGGAAGAAGTTAGCAGCATTTTTTGTTGCGGGTTGAACAGATGAATTATAGATTGTTGTCTGTTTTAATCTCAACTTCTTTCTTGATTTTTTTTTATGAAAAAATGACATGAAAGGCAGACGAATTTTAATCGGCGTTAGTGGCGGGATTGCGGCTTACAAAGTTTGCGAAGTAGTTTCAACTTTAGCAAAAGCTGGAGCTGAAGTGAAAGCGATTCTTACTGAGGCTGCGGGGGAGTTTGTAACGCCTTTAACTTTTGCTACTCTGTGCCGCCATCCTGCTTTTACTGACAAAGATTTTTGGCAACCAAGTCACGGGCGACCCCTGCATATTCAACTGGGAGAATGGGCGGAAGTTTTTGTGATTGCTCCTTTGACGGCTAATACTTTGGCTAAGTTGGCGGGGGGTTTTGCTGATAATTTGTTGACTAATACTGTCTTAGCTTCTAATTGCCCAATTTTGCTGGCACCGGCGATGAATACGGATATGTGGGAACAGCCGGCGGTGCAGCGGAATTGGCGGGAAGTGTTGACTTATCGGCGCTATCATGCTGCGAATCCGGGGGCGGGTATGCTGGCGTGCGATCGCGCGGGTGTCGGCCGGATGGCAGAACCTTATGAGATTTTGCCTCATATTGAATCGCTGTTGTATGCGAAGGGCGATCGAGATTTAGCGGGCCTTCGGGTGTTGATCAGTGCGGGAGGAACGCGGGAACACCTCGATCCGGTGCGGTTTATCGGCAATCCTTCCAGCGGCAAAATGGGTATAGCTTTGGCGCAAGCTGCACAGCACCGCGGCGCGACAGTGACGCTGGTACACAGTATAACTGGCGAATTGCCGCTCTCAGGCGTGCGGGCGATCGCAGTTGCCAGTGCAGAAGAAATGCGGCAGGCGATGCTGCAATGCTTTCACGAGGCGGATTTAACGGTGATGGCGGCGGCGGTAGCGGATGTGAAGCCGGCTGAGTACAGTAGTGAGAAATTGCCGAAGCGATCGCTCCCGAATTGTTTGCCGTTGGCACCGGTAGCGGATATTGTGGCAGAGTTGGGAAAATTGAAACAGCCGCACCAAAAATTAATCGGGTTTGCAGCACAAACTGGGGATATTGTCAAGCCTGCTTGGGAGAAATTGCGGACAAAGAAACTGGATGTAATTGCCGCAAACCCGATCGATCAAATAGGTGCAGGTTTCGGCAGCAATACCAATCAAGCAATATTAATTAACGCCGCCGGAAAGCAAGTAGAAATTGCCTCTTGCAGCAAGCTAGAAATGGCTCACCGATTGTTAGATTTTGTGATGAACGGGTGAGGGGGCGATTTACTCATTAACTGGGATTAATTACTACTGGTTCGGGCGATAATTCTGATTCCCCAAAATCCGTTGATTTCGAGTCAGCCGACAACTCAGTATCTGCGACAGTAATTTCTAGTTTAAATCCTAATGCTTCGAGTAATTCTACCAAACAGTTAATTTCCGAACCGCCGCTTTCAGTCAGCATCTTATCGAGTTTTTCGTGATGCTCTTTTGCTGACTCCGAAAGAGCATTCATCCTGATTCGAGCCTCAATTACCTTTCTGATGGCATTTCTCAAAAGTGCTGGTTCAGGGTCTTTTTCTTCTAAGATAGCCCCGATAAAACCAGCAGCGTGTTGGGCATCTTTGAGAGATTCAATGAGGTACTCGCGGTAGCTATCGCTGGTAGGCATTTTCATTTCTTTCATAGTCTGCCGAATACTCCTTCGCTTTGAGAATATCTTGTTCTTGGGTACTTTTATCCCCACTACAGAGCAGAAGCACAATTGTCGCTCCTATTTGTCTAAAATAAATCCGGTAGCCAGGGCCGTAGTTAATCCTAAGTTCACAGACACCATCTCCGACTGACTTATAATCCCCCAGATTGCCGAGACTAACTCGCTCAAGTCTTGCATCAACTTTAACTTGGGCTTTGCCATCTCGTAGGGAATAGTACCACTCTAAAAAAGGAATCCTGCCATCGGGTCGGATGTAACGTCGAATTTCCCTCGGTTGTACTTCCATAATTTTATCCTAATTCATTAACAATTTCTATCGTAAGCGCGATGACAGTGCATTAAGTGGGCAAATCATACTTAAGACAGAGGCATTCGAGCGACAAAATAGTAAACCTTGTTTGAGGAAACAAAGTTTAAATCAAACAGGGCATTGTGAATGAACTTTAAATCGATCGCAAAAACCAATCTACTATTCGGCAGCCTGATAATTAGCCTCGGATTGCAAGCACTTCCAGCCACAGCGCAAGCAGTCACCGACGCGCAAGTTTCCGCCCTCGTAGAAGCGCTGCGACAAGCCGCCCCGCCACAAGCCGCAAATGACGGAATGTACAGTCAGTGGCAAGTTTTACCGAACAATATTTCCCGCTGGGCAAAATTCTGTACCAAACAAGATTTAACACCCCAACAATTTGAGGCCGACGCGACAAAAGCCAAATCAATTGTTACCTGTATAGTGGGCGATTTGCTGCGCGACGAATACAAAGCTAGCAGCAACAATGAATTAACCGCTGTACGCCGCGCCGCTTGCTGGTGGATGACTGGGGACTCCGCAGCTTGTAAAAGTGGCGCAACTGCTACTTATGCGGATAAAGTTGTCAAAGTTTACCAGCAGCAGCGACCTAAAAAGTAAAGTTTGTGCTGGCGGTAACTAGATTTTTTAGGTTTGTAGTGAGGACTTCAGTCCTTCCTCCGAGTCATATCGTTTCCCGTTGTATCGGAATGATTTAACCGCAGAGAACGCAGAGAACACAGAGGGAGATAAGAGAGATGAATAATTCTGATGAAGAGTGGATTTGATATCAATTAGGACTAATACCAATTTAATGTGAAGTTGCACATATCTCGATCCCCCTAAATCCCCCTTAAGAAGGGGAGTAGGGGTTGACTTTGATCGGAATCTTGTCCCCCCTTATTAAGGGGGGCTAGGGGGGATCGGATTCTACGGGGCCTCATAAAAAATTGGTATAAAGTCCTTACTACAAACAAAATTATCAGTTTGTAAGCTAACCTTACGGTTTTTCTGCCTGACTTCTCATCAACTTTTGCACGCTCCCCAAAGCCCGATTTAATTCGTAACTCTTTCTTTCCGAATTCTGCAAAAAAGCCTGCTGTTCTTCTTCAATCATTAACACATCCTGCCGCACCAAACCATCTAATAACTTTTGAGCAGCACCGAACAAACTATCTTTAATAAACCTGCGAAACCAAACAGGCAATTTGTGCAGCCGCCAAAACGCATTTAATGAGGTAAAATGAATTAAATAAGCGCGAGTTGCCGTCTCGCTCACCGGACAAACCAAGCAGTAAATCTTAAAATCGCTCCCCAAAGTTGAAACCCAGTGCGGGTAAACATAACTCACATCCAGGGGTTCCGGGTGCAGTCGGCGCAGAGATTTAAAAAACAACTGGGAAATTGACCATATTTTATCTATTTTGTAATAACTTTGTGCCTGATAGCAAGCTGTTACTTGATGCTCGTCTTCTGTTAAAGTATCTAATACTGGATTTGCCCAAGCTTGCAAGTCTTCGTGCAAATGTCCGTGGTACATATCCATCAAGTTTTCAATTAAAAATGAATAGTGGGCATGACAGTCGATGACTGAAACTGTGGCAATATAATTGAGATGTTCCCACTCTGGTAAGTCTAATAAATCTATTTTTTGGGCTTGGGTTGCATCGCCGGGAAACAGCCAGATAAAACCGTTTTGTTCTTGGACTGGATAGGAGCGAATTTTGCAGTTAGGTAGTTTTTGATTTTCTGCTAAATAATCGACTTCGGCGCATTCTCCGCTGGCATTTAACCGCCATCCGTGGTAAGCACATTCGATTAAATTGCCTTTAACTTGGCCGTGGCTAAGTTTAACTTGTCGGTGCGGACATCTATCTTCTAAAGCGTTGATTTTGCCTGCACTGTCGCGGAAAAGCACGATCGCCCGATGCCACAATATCACGGGTAGTGGCTGACTCTGTACCTCTGTGCTGCGGGCGACTGCATACCATTGCTCCAAATTAATGCTCAACTCGCGGATGTGACTATTTTTTTCCCGCGCAGATACTGATTTTATCCCGTTGTTTTGCATTACAAATTTTCCCAAATCACGCCCATCAAACAATCCAATCTTACAAAATAACAGCCGGGAAAGCAACGACCGTACATTTTTTTAAATCTCGCTTCTGATAAATACCTGTTGCTGGCTAAATGCTTCAACCAGCTTGGCGACAATCTAAATTTTAATAATCTTGAAGCCTTGCGAAATCCGTATTTGGAACAGTCGGGCATAAAATCTCTCACGGCACCTAATATATAGCTTATCTTAGCAGGTCTTTCGACTCCAGAAATGTCATCTAAAAAGACAATTTTTCCCTGCTGATTCAACAGTTTCTTAATTAATGATAGAGTGGCGGGGAGATTGGATAAATGGTGAAAAGTGGTGTCACTAACTATTAAATCAAATTTGCGACCGAGCGCTAATTGATTCGCATCCATTTGGATATATTCGATATTGGGCGCTGAGCGTTTTTGATTGGCAATATCCAGCATTTTTGCTGAAATATCGACGGCTACGACATTATCGTAATACTTGGCTAATTCAAAAGCCAAAATTCCAGAACCGCAGCCAATATCTAATGCTGCACCTTTGCTGGTAGATAGGTTTTTAGTAAAAAAATTGTTTTTACTTTGCAAGGTGGCTGCGAAATCGTATTCAGTTGCAAAAGCATCAAACATTACAGATTTATTACGAATTTTCCAGTTACTATTGGGCATCTATTATGGCTTTATACTCATTCAATATTTTAACCACAGATGCACCCATATTGACACCGATAATTTTTTTGTTCGCAAGCTATGCCTTTTTTTAAATCGGCGAAACCACACCTACAAACCGTAATTCATCTGAATTTCTACTAAGATTGCTAACCAAGTCAGAAAGGCGATCGCTCCTAATCCTCCTAAAAGAGCTAAAAGTAGCGCCAAAAAAGCCGCAGCTTAGTTGTGCAGGACTGCATATCGGGCGATCGGGTTTATCCTCATCTTGGCGCGAGGTGGTATAGTAAATTGCACCGATCCCAACCCACCACAGGGGTACGAATAGCAAGATATATTTTGCGACTAAATTCCACACTACGAACCCATTTTATTAAGGTTCGTAGTGAGGACTTTAGTCCTTCTATGGATGCGGAATAAAGTCCTCACTACAAACCCGTTTTTGTCCCTGCAGACACTATCTAAAATCCGCCCCGCTGCAAACCTTAGATTTTCAGCACGCCTTCTGGATTAACCGTCAAGAGCGATCGCCTCTGCAAACCTTCCTGATATAAGATAGCATTAGCTGCCAATAAACCGCTGCTCACAGCCCTTTCCATTAAACCGCAAGGAAACGGCATTTTTACCCAATCTCCGGCAAACAAAAGATTGGGTACAGCGCAGCTAGTGTCTGGCCGTTCCGCATAACTACCGGGCGGATAACCGGAGAAATTCTTTTGATTTACCAATTCCCGGTGCAGCAGAGTCGCCGCTTTTAATTCCGGTACAATTTCATACAATTCTTCCTCGAAAGTAGCGAGCAAAACTTCCTGGTTGGGAAATTCTTTCTCCTTGTAACAGTAAGCGTGCAGTTCCACTACGCTACCGCCAGTTTTCTGATGCCACTCGATGAATTGATCTTGAATTTTGTGGTAAAGTGTGATGCTGTCAGTCAGTTTGTAGCCGGAAAGCGAACTAAAATTGCTGTGTTCCCAGGGAAAATCGCGATCGAACCAAAAACGGCCCACCGCAAACGGATCGGCTATTTTCAAGCCCTCGATTCGGCTCTGCACCTGCTGATTTACCTCACCGCTAGCTAAACTAAACAAATGCTGCATCCCAGGAACATCGGCAGCAAAAACATAGTAATCAGCCTGCAATGTTTCTCCCAATTTTTGCGGTTGTGATTTGTTTACTGCTGCTGCCAACTGTACCTCATCTGCTTTTTTATCGACGACCTTAAATCTGGGTAAATCCCGCTGAGCAGGCCCGCTCACAACTCGTCCCTCAGCATCAAAAACTGCTCCGTGACAGGGACAGTGAAATTGACCGTCGTTTTGTTTCTGAACAGTGCAGCCTTGGTGAGTGCAGCTTAGAGAAATTGCTTCTTTTCCTCCAGGGGTGCTGGCAAATACGCTGTCTCCCGCGCCGAAATATTCTGTAGAGTTACTGTCAGTTAACAAGGCGTTTCGTTTTACCCAAAAAGGCACTTTACTTTGCACGTCTCCCGACTGATAACTCAGAGAATCAATCCTGCCGTTTTCCCAGTGAATATTGCTAACTGCGACATCTGTTAATACTTTGCCGCCTTTGCTTTCAATTGCTCTGGCAATAGGCTGTACCAAACTTGTACCCATATCTTGCCGCGTGCCGTTGAAGGCCAAACCTTCGGGATTTCCGAAAAAGTAAAAGTGGAAAAATTGCATTAATTCTCCGACGCTCAATTTGTCGGGAGCGTTGAGGCTGGATTTGGCAAAAGGCAAAAAATACAAGTCGTAAAGTCCGCGCGGAAATTCACCTTTTACCCAATCAGCAACTGATATATTGTCGAGGCGATCAAAAGTTTTTTGCGTTTGAAAGCCGCCAATTTCTCGAAACACTTCCCAGTGAGCGGGTTTTGTCAGGTTGATTCCCCACTTGAGACGGTTGGGAGAAGATATCGCCAGGTCAACTATATTCCAGGGGAAAGCTGAATGGTTGGGACGGAAAACTTCTGGTTTGTATTTACCGTCTCTAAACAGGACGGCGTAGGATTCTAAAGATACAAAATTATCGGTAATTTCTAATTCTTCAACTACACTTTTGAGGTTGTAGTATTGCGGGAAAAAACCGTGGAAACCGTGTTCCATCATAAAAGTTTCGTTCCCGACTTGTATCGGCCAACTAGCTATTTTGCCTCCGAGTTGGGGCGATTTTTCTAGTAGCGTCACCGCGAAACCTCGCTGACACAGTTCGTAAGCGCAGGCGAGCCCGGCTAAGCCGCCTCCGACAACTGCTACGGTTTTGCGGTTATTCAGCATTCGCGGTAAGTCAAGAGAATCTTGACCAAAAACGGCGGGTTCTGGCTTGGAAAATCGAGAGTAGCCCAGCAGCCCGCCGGTGGCACCGACTCCGAGGATTTTGAGGGCGGTTCTTCGAGAAATTGGTTGGGATTGTGGTGGATTGGTTGATTGACTCATCAGCGATACGCGATAACGGGCTTTAAACACAAGGACGCCATAAGGCATAATCATAGACCCAAATCAGGCTATGTGAAGAAATACTAAGAGATATCCCCCGATCGGATCGCCTTTGACACGCCCAAAAACCCATACCCTGCCACGTACTCCTGCGGTGGTTCCAAATTTTAGACAGAAGTTGAAGCTTCCAGATTTAATGCTGCAAGTAAATCTCTGATGCTTCAATTCTTGAATCTAAAATCGAGTGACTGTTGACTGTTATTTGTTATTTGTTGTTTGTTGTTTGTTATTTGTTATCTGTTATTTGTTATCTGTTGTCTGTTGACTGTTATTTGTTAACTGTTAAATGTTGACTGTTATCTGTTAAGTGTTGACTTAGAAGGGTTAAAAAAACCAAGTTTGGCCAGAATTATTTCCTTGTTCCGAGAGTCCGACAGGGGTTTTTAACCTTTGTTTCATAGCGAAACTCCTCTTTTATAGGACTAAAATTACTCGCAGTTTCTGTCAGATTTCACAGTCGGTTTTAACTGAAATGTTGCACCATTCTCAATTACTTGTTTGGGAACAGGCCGGAGAGCCTGTTCCGCAAGAAAATTAATCTTTTGTGGAACAAGCCGGAGAGCCCGTTATTAACTATTGTGCAATATGTGAGTTTTAACCTATTTTTGCTATAATGCGGGGGGTTCAACCCCTGTAGGACTGTCGGTAAAACGCGCGGTATAGTTGACAGCAATATCCTATAAAATAAGCCTTGTCCGCATAAAAAACCTCTCAACAAGCCGCAAAGAATGAAGACAAAAAAGTATAAAAGTTGGTTGATATTAGCAGGATTTACAGCATTTTTATGCTGCTTGCAAGTGCCTATTTCTGCTAGGATTGCAGGTGCGATCACCCCTCAAACCAACAGCCAACTCACCGCCGCCCAAAATCTCCAATCAGCCGGACTTTACCGCCAAGCTTGCAATAGTTTGCTCCCTGTTTTAGAAATTGGTAATTTCAACTGCCAAAGCTTGATCGACAATCAACTATCTCCGACAGAAAAAGCGACAGTTGAAAACTTGGCAGACACGGAACTCAGCGCATCGGGATTGAGAACTTTAGGCGATGTACTGCGCGTCACGGGTGCTTTGAAAACTTCCGCAATCATGTTAAACCGCAGTTTAGAAATTGCCCAAAATTTGCAGTTAAATGAAGCTATCAGCGCCGCTTATCTCAGTTTGGGAAATCTCCAGCGAGCGATCGCCAAACGGCAAGAAGATATCCGCAAGGATGCTAAGGTTAATTATGCCCAAGCTTTGGAATTTTACGAAAGGGCGATCGCCCTTGCTGCCCAAACCGAACAATTGCAAGCTAAATTAAGTAAACTGAGCCTGCTTGTGGAAACTCAACCATACTCAGATATCAGCAATTTGTGGCAAGAAATCCAGTCAAAAGTTGACAATTTGCCCGTCACCACTGAATCCATCTATGCCCGCATCGACTTTGCCGAAAGCCTGACTTGTTTGAAAGTGCAAACAATGGAGCGATCGCACATCGAGAAAATCTTACTACCTTTGTCGCCTGCAGTCCAACACTGTGCTGTCGCAGCCAAAAGTCAAACCCTAGGAAACCCAGAATTAATTTATGTTGCGAAACTATTGGCATCCGCAGCAAAAGATGCTACAAAATTAGGCGATTTGCGAGCAGAATCCTACGCCAAAGGCAGTCTCGGCGAATTGTACGAAATCACCGGACAATTATCCGATGCCAAACAATTAACCACGGAAGCTTTAGGCATTGCACAGTCAATTCAGGCGGCGGATATTGCCTATCGGTGGCAGTGGCAATTAGGCAGATTGACGGTGAAAAGTAAGGGAGACAAAAAAAGTGCGATCGCAGCTTATCAAGCATCAGTTCAAACCCTCCAATCTTTACGCAAAGATTTAATTGCCGTCAATCCCGACGTGCAGTTTTCCTTCCGAGATAATGCCGAACCAGTTTACCGCCAACTCGTAGATTTACTCGTGACAACTGAGGGAAACACTCAACCAAATCAAGCAAATTTAGAACAAGCAATCCAACAGATTGACGCACTTCAACTAGCCGAAATTGAAAACTTTTTGCGGTGCAGTTTATCTCCTACCGTTGCCATCAATCAAATACCCGATCCTGAAGCTACACTAATTTATCCAATTATCTTAGAAGACAAAATAGCACTAATTTTTGAAGTAGCAGGAAAGCCCCTGACATATCGTGAAACTCCTGTAGCCCGAAAAAAAGTAGAAACTACCCTGCAACAACTCCGCAAGAATTTGCAAACACCGGGCAATAATCCTGAAGTAATAGCGGATGCCAAAAAAGTGTACCAATGGTTGATCGCACCGCTGAAACCCGAACTCGACAAAAATCCTCAAATTGAAACATTAGTATTTGTCCTCGATGGCGATTTGCGGAACATCCCGATGGCGGTACTTTACGATGAAAAAACCGAGCAATATTTAGTACAAGATAAATATGCGATCGCCATTTCGCCACAACTCACACTTTTTGCACCTCAACCGCTACAACAAAAACTCAAAGTCTTCGTCGGCGGCATCGGTCAATCACAAAACATTGACGGCAAACAGTTTGAAACAATCCAAAAATTAAAGGAAGAATTAGAAGGAATTAGCCAAAAAGTTCCCGCCAGTCAACCCCTGCTTGAGGCAAATTTCACCAAAGCCAATATTCAAAATAAGCTCCAAACAGGCAACTTTTCAGCAATACACCTAAAAACTCACGGCGAATTCAGTTCAGACCCAGATGAAACCTATATTGTGGCTTACCAAAAACTCCTGAAAGGTCAAGATATCGCTAATTTAATCGAAACCGAAACTCCGCAGCAGCAAACTAATATTGAATTGCTTGTTTTGAGTGCTTGTCAAACTGCATCGGGAGATAATAGAGCAGTTTTAGGACTTGCGGGAATAGCGGTACGTGCGGGGGCGCGCAGCACTTTATCAACTTTGTGGGAAGCGCAGGATGCACCAAATACGGAACTGATGTTACGGTTTTATGAGGAACTGTCGAAACCCGGAATGACTAGGGCAAAAGCGCTGCATTTTGCACAAAAGTCTCTGTTGGAAAGATATGAGCCGGCGAATATTTGGGCGACATATATTTTAGTTGGCAATTGGTTGTAAATTGACAGGTTTGTAGTGCGGACGGTCGTCCGCACTACAAACCGTTTTTGTTACGGTAATCGACTAGACATCATATTAGTCGATCGCCCGTTAGCCTAAGCCTCGCGCAATTTGCGATCGTCCCGCGCCCCATTGCGAAGTTTTGGAGTTGCCATCCGCAATACAAAATCTAGCAGCCAAGGGGCAATTCGGTGACACAAAACTGCTAGATGACTTTGGTATCCCACCAAGATTTCCGGCGCATCTTTGTGCAATCCCGCCACAAGCGCTAGGGCAACTTTTTCGGGAGTTGTGGGCACTACCCACCGGAATTGTTCCAAATCTCGCACCATGTCGGTATCTGTGAGAGATGGCAATAAAGCTGTGACTCGAACATTGTACTGAGTTAACTCGCTACGCAAGGCTTGGGTGAATCCCAAAATTGCAAATTTTGTAGCAGAATACGTCGCCATTGTCGGAGCCGCAATTTTGCCCATCAAGCTCGAAACATTGACAATTGTTCCCTCTTTTTGCGCCGCCATTCGCTTCGCTATTAAGCGGGTAATTGTGTAGGTTCCGAGCAAATTTAAGGCGATTTCTTCCTCGATTAACGGTAGCGGGGCACGCAAGAATGATGCTTGGTGCGCTACGCCCGCACAGTTGACTAGCAGGTGAATTGGGCCGCAATCGCGCCAAGCTTGGGCGATCGCAATATTCACCGCTACTGACTGAGTTAAATCCAAAGCTAACGGCACTATTTCTGTACCAAAAACATCGATTTCCTCTGCCAGTTCAATTAATTGCCGGCGGTTGCGCGCTACTATTACCAAGCGCTTGATTCCTTGTCGCGCTAATTCCAGAGCGATCGATCGCCCAATTCCGCGCGAAGCTCCTGTCACTAGAGCTGTTTTTCCTTGAAGTTGCATACATTAAACCCTCTGGATTTGAAGTGATCGCCGCGCGCGGAGTTACAAGTTGCGAGTTATGAATTTTGTGGAGTTAATTCAAAACTTTTGAATCGCCAACACGCGCGCGATTTAAACTCAACTAAACTGTGACTTATGCAAAAAATCCTTCGATGTGGTATTGCTGTAAGGTGCTTGTGGGCGAACCGTACAAACAGAGTTTTTGCATAAGTCCTCTAAACTTTTGGTTGGCAGAAATTTGCTAGAAATTTGCCAGAAATTTGCCAGAAATTTGCCAGAAATTTGCCAGAAATCTGGCTGCTATACCTTACTCAAGCAGATAAACTTGAGATTGTAAAACAAGGTAAGAAATCTTACCGAATTTGGTTGGCTTAATTCCCCTGTTTGGTTAGTCAGCGCAGGCGGACTTTGTTTGTGCAGCCGCGAATTATATTCGCCGGGGATTTTTGAGCAATATAGAGCATCAATCACATACCTCCTAGATATGAGTTTTTCGCTTCTACACACACCTTAACAACTTGACAGAAAAGTGGCAACAATTTTTAATAAATCTTCCGCAACACTTCTTTACAATTTTCTCATCAGGCGGATTTCCAAGTACCGTGAAAGCTCAAAGGTATGACACCGGGCAATTCTAGCTGACAAATAGGAGCGCTGTTTAGTCCGTCGCTGTCAAATATCCAGACTTCGCTGCTATCAGAATTCCCATCATAAACAACTGTCAAAATCCAACCTTTCTCCGAGGAAATATCTGGAACGTAGATGGGTTCTGTGGGATAGCGATTTTCGCCGCAATCGGCAATTGTGAGATTTCGGGTTTGTGTGTCCAAACGGGCGATCGCCCCGTAACGTTCCGCTACAATATCAACATCAGACCGATATATTGCCAGATAAATATACCGCGAGTCTTGACCAATTTCGTAAGCAGGTACAACCGGAAACTCGCAAGCTTGATCCAGCAATTGTTCGGCTGCTATCACCTCGGCAGTTTCAGGATTTAAACATACCCGCCACAGAGAACCTTCCGCGTCAGTGCGAGTTTCACCTGTCGGTACTTCTTTCAGTCGCTGATTAGTTTGAAAGTCAGCGAAACGCACAAAATCTACCGCCACCGAACCATCTTCCTTGACAAAACCGTTAGCAAAGTGCCACTGAAACCAAGCATCAGTTTCGCCACAACTAACCAAAGACAGAGTTTCCGAATCAATAACTAATATCTGCGTTTTTAACTCCGGTTTCCAGTCAAAAGAGTCGCCATAACTACTAATTCCAGCTAACACTGGCAAAACATTGAGTCGCATCGGCGGCACAAAAAATATTAGATACTTTCCCGCCAAAACAAAATCGTGTACGAGAGAAATCCCCTTTAAAGGAATAGTTGCTTTTTGCACAATTTTGCCCGTGCAATCGCTTTTATACAAATTCAACTTGGGACTCGCACTGCTGGTAATTCCAAAGTTAAAAATATTGCCAGTAATCGGGTCGCGCTTGCAGTGAGCTGAATAAGAAAATTTACTATCTAAATTGCCTAAATTGTCGATTCCTTTAGTTTCCAGAGTTTGCAAATCTAGGCTGTGAGGCGGGCCACCTTCCCATAATGCCAAAAGGCGATCGGGCAAAGCTAAAACTGAAGTATTGGCAGCATTTTTAACAGATTTAGTCCACCGCAACCACGCAGGCCCCGGTGCTGTCATGCCATAATTAGTATAGATAAATCTATTAGCTTTTTCTTCAGCTAAATATCCCGCTGTTTGCACGTAGCGATAAACAGCAGTAGCACCTACATCAGTAAAATGTACTGCCAAAATTGCACCGTCGCCATCAAACCAGTGTCCCGCAGTCATGCCGCCGCGTTCCAAACGTCCAGGCCCGTTGCGATAGAGACTGCCGCGCAATCCGTCGGGAATTTTACCGCTTTTAACCGATAGCTGAGTCAACGGAAACTCCGCAGCCGGAGTGGCTAAAGCTTTAGCCCAGGATTTTTTAGCTGAGATGTTAGTGTCTGTTTTCATGTTAAACTGGCAATTTTTAACTGGGCTGGCAGCAATTTCAATATACAATTATATAGCCTTTCAAGCTCTCATAGGAGGTACTGTGCGGCATAGGCCAAACCGGGCATAGGGCATAAGGCATACCTCACAACGCGATCGAACCGCTATAGCAGAAGTTATCTATAGCCGTTCTCAAGCGAGTCAAGTATTCACCAATTAATTAACAATTCCTCAAATATAAAATTTAAAACTCGTACTGAGCGAAGCCGAAGTATCTAAAATTTCACTTAATTGAAAAATGGTATAACATTTATGACTCTCCCCCGCCGCTATCTGCTCAAAACTTTTGGGTTGACTGCTATTGGCACGATACTTTTGCCTATCGCCCAAAACAACATTTTACCCCAAACAATTATTAAGCCTCCCCGCCTGCAAGTCGGTGATACAGTTGCTTTAATCAATCCTGCCGCTTTCAGTTACGAAAAAGAAATCCAGGATTTTTTTAAAGTATTGGATAACCTGGGTTTAAAAGTTAAACTGGGAAAGCATTTTTACGATCGCTACGGCTATTTAGCAGGGAAGGATGCCGATCGCGCCGCCGATGTCAACAGCGCCTTTGCCGATAACTCAGTGCAAGCTATTTTTACCGGGATGGGCGGCTGGGGCTGCAACCGAATTTTGCCGCTCCTAGATTACAACATTATCCGCAACAATCCCAAAATAATTATGGGATTCAGCGATATTACAGCACTTTTATTAGCGATTCATGCTAAAACTAATATAGTTACTTTTCACGGCCCTTTAGGTGTCTCAAGTTGGAGTCCCTTTACAGTAAATTACGTCAAAAAAGTTTTGTTTGACGGAGGTGCTGTCACCATGCAAAACTCCCAAAGCGTGCAAGTTCAAGTTATCCGGCGCGGCACAGCTAGGGGAAAACTAATCGGCGGCAATTTATCAGTAATTGCAGCAATGGTAGGCTCTACTTATTTGCCGGAATGGGAAAATAGTATTTTGTTTGTCGAGGAAGTGGGCGAAGAAGTTTATCGAATCGATCGAATGTTAACGCAGCTTAAATTAGCGGGCATTCTAGATAAAATATCCGGTTTTATTTTCGGACAGTGTACCAAGTGCGAAGCTGAAAAACCGCAAGAGTCCTTAACCTTAGATCAAGTGTTGACGGATCTGATTCGCCCCTTGAATATTCCCGCGTGGTACGGTTCCATGACAGGACACATTCGGGATAAGTTCACTTTGCCGATCGGCAAAGAAGTCGAAATCGATGCAAATTCTGGTACAATCAAATTATTAGAATCCGCTGTCAATTAAATAGTGAAATATTTTCGCTCTTGCCGAGGCAGAGCCTCTGGATCTGCGTTCCCAGGCAGAGCCAGGGAACGAGAAACAACGAGCCAATATTCAAACACAAAATCCGAAATATCGTCGTGAAAAAAGCCGCACAGTTGATTAAACCATTAACAGTAATAATCCTGACAATTATTTGCCTGTTCTCCCAGACTGCTTGCACCGCAGCACAAGCAAATAAAATTGTCGGCAGCGACACCATTTATCAGCAGCGAACCGTCCACAATCCCGACGGTATAGGCAAATTTTACATGGGTCGAGAAATTGCCCAAGTCATGGGATATGAAGGCGCTGGTTGGCTGGAAAGACCATCTCGCGGCATGGAAGAAAAATCCGCTCGATTAGTCAACAATCTCGATTTAAAACCAACTGATATTGTAGCAGACATTGGAGCCGGAACCGGGTATTTTAGCTTTCGCATCGCTGCCCTAGTTCCCGAAGGAAAGGTTTTCGCCGTTGACGTGCAGCCGGAAATGATTAATTTTCTTGAGTTGAACAAAAAAGAAAAAAATATTACTAATGTTGAGCCAGTTTTGGGCAGTCTTGACAATCCGAATTTGCCGGAAAATAGCGTGGATTTAGTTGTGATGGTGGATGCTTATCACGAGTTTGCATATCCCAGAGAAATGATGGAAGGAATTGTCAAAGCACTCAAGCCGGGAGGGCGCGCGGTATCGATCGAGTATCGGGGCGAAAATCCAATGATTCCCATTAAAGGCTTGCACAAAATGACCCAAAAACAGGTAAAAAAAGAAATGGCCGCCGTCGGTTTAGTATGGAAAGAGACAAAAGATATGTTACCCCAGCAGCATTTAATGGTGTTTGAGAAACAATCTCAAGTTTAGTAACAAAAAATACCAATTGTTTACCATATTTTCTAAGTTTTGTCAAGGGACATAAACCGTATTAATTTGAACGAGCGATCGCCAAAAAAAACTCATCTCAGTTTCACAAAAAAATGTTACCGCTCCTCTTAGCTCCAAACCCTTAGAGCATAAGTCATTCCCCATCAAAAATATCAAATCAGCAATCAAAAATGGTATAAGCCTTAAGTAAGCATTAAGATAGGGATTGCACTCAAAATGTCAATTTACAATTAAAAATTGACAACCCAGAGTTGCTTCCCTAATTGTTCAAGCGAAGAAGTGTCGCTACTACTAAGGTATCAGCGTGAACATTCCAAGTTCCATCATCACCATGCTCGCCGGTATCGGAGTGACTCTGATCAGTCTCTGGTACGGGCAGAATCATGGTTTAATGCCGATCGCCGCTTCTGAGGAGGCCTCCCAGGTAGACGGACTCTTCAACACAATGATGACCATTTCCACCGGACTATTTATCATGGTTCAGGGACTGCTGATCGTTGCTGCAATTAAATACCGCCGCCGTAAAGGAGACAACACAGACGGCCCGCCTTGGCATGATAACTTTCCTTTAGAAATTCTATGGACAGCCTTGCCAGCGGTGATAATTTTAGGAATCGGAGTCTACAGTTTTGAGATTTACAACTCAATGGGAGGCCTCGATCCGATGGGCAATCATGACCACGGCACCATGCAATCGCAATCTCAAATGCGCGGAAGTGCGATCGCGGCCACACTGTCAGATACACCCCAAAACGCCCCTAAAATTCCCTCTCAAAAGCTCGTTGCTCTTGGCGTTGGCGCATCCCCAAAAAATGAAAATAAAGCACCAGACTTAATTGTAAACGTCATGGGTTTGCAGTATGCCTGGATTTTTAGCTATCCAGAAAGCGGTGTCAGTTCCGGCGAACTGCATATGCCAGCCAACCGCGACGTGCAGCTAAATATTGCAGCTCAAGACGTGCTGCACGCATTTTGGATGCCGGAATTTCGCCTCAAACAAGATGCAATTCCCGGCAGGCCGAGCGAACTGAGATTTACAGCAAATAAAGTCGGCGAATACCGGATTGTTTGTGCAGAATTGTGCGGCGCTTATCACGGAGCGATGAAAGCTTTAGCATTCGTTCACACCCCCGAAGACTTCGATAATTGGGTCAAGGAACAGCAAATTGCTAGCACTCAAAACTTAGAGGAAGCAATAGCAATTAATCCTGGGGAAATGTCAGACGGAGAATTTTTAGCTCCCTACGTCAGGGAAATAAAAATTAATCCAGAAACCCTAGAAAAACTTCACCCAAACCATCACTAAAAATAGTCCGTACCTTCATCTAAAAGGTTCGTAGTAAGGACTTTAGTCCGGCTCAAGATTGCAATGACTAAAATCCTTACTGCAAAAATTGTCGTAGTAAGGACTTTAGTCCGGCTCCCAAGGGTAGAAAAAACTGAAAAAGTTACTACAAACTAAGATTGAAGTTTTCACGGCAAACTAGGAAGCCTTTATATTGTTCTTATGACACAAGCACAGTTCCAAGAAACTGCCAACCTTGAGGCTCGCGGCACAGCGCCGGCCGACAGACATTGGCGAGATTACTTCGGTTTTAGTACCGACCACAAAGTAATCGGTATTCAATACCTAGTTACAACATTTTGTTTCTATCTAATCGGCGGCGTGATGGCGACAATAGTGCGAACCGAACTCGCCACCCCCGATAGCGATTTTGTCACCCCCGAACTCTACAACAGTTTATTTACCGTTCACGCCACGGTGATGATCTTCCTGTGGATCGTACCAGCCGGAGCTGGATTTGCTAACTTTTTGATCCCCTTAATGATTGGGGCAAAAGACATGGCATTTCCTAGGCTGAATGCGGTTGCCTTTTGGTTAATTCCAGTAGGCGGCGTATTGCTGCTGAGCAGTTTTTTGGTGGGAGCTCCGCAGGCTGGTTGGACTTCCTATCCGCCTTTGAGCTTAGTTACTGCTCAAGCCGGAGAAGAAATTTGGATTCTCAGCGTCTTGATTCTCGGAACTTCTTCGATTTTGGGAGCTGTGAATTTTGCCGTTACCATCTTCACGATGCGGGTTCCGAGCATGAGTCTCAATGAAATGCCTTTGTTTTGCTGGGCAATGATTGCGACGGCAGCGCTGACTTTAATTGCTACTCCAGTGTTAGCTTCAGCTTTGATTTTGCTGTCGTTTGACTTGTTAGCGGGGACGGCATTTTTTAACCCGACAGGTAACGGCGATCCCATTGTCTACCAGCATTTATTCTGGTTTTATTCGCACCCGGCAGTTTACATTATGATCATGCCCTTTTTCGGGGTGATTTCAGAAGTTTTGCCGGTGCATTCGCGCAAGCCAATTTTTGGTTATTTGGCGATCGCCTATTCCAGTCTCGCGATCAGCTTTTTGGGCTTAATCGTGTGGGCGCACCATATGTTTACCAGTGGCACTCCTGGCTGGCTGCGGATGTTTTTCATGATCACAACTATGATCATCGCCGTGCCCACTGGGATTAAAATATTTAGCTGGTTGGCCACTATTTGGGGAGGAAAACTCCGCCTAGTTAGCGCCATGCTATTTGGGATGGGTTTTATCTCAACATTCGTCCTCGGCGGCATCACCGGGATCATGGTAGCTTCCGTACCTTTTGACATTCACGTTCACGATACTTATTTTATCGTCGCTCACTTACATTACGTGCTGTTTGGCGGCTCAGTGTTTGGAATTTACGCTGCTTTTTACCACTGGTTCCCCAAAATGACTGGGCGGATGCTTAACGAATTTTGGGGTAGAGTTCACTTTGTTTTAACTTATGTGGGCTTCACTGTAACTTTCTTGCCGATGCACGCTTTGGGGATGCAAGGAATGCCCCGGCGGGTGGCAATGTACGACCCGAAATTTACCACGATTAATGTCATTTGTACTGTGGGCGCTTATATGCTGGCAGTCTCTACAATCCCGTTTATTGTTAACGTGATTTGGAGCTGGAGATATGGCCCGAAAGCAGGTGACAATCCTTGGCAAGCTTTGAGTTTGGAATGGATGACGACTTCGCCACCGCCGATCGAAAATTTTGAAGGAGTGCCGGTATTAGCAACCGGGCCTTACGATTACGGCATGGAAAAAATTCAGCATACTGGGGAGCGTCTCAGGCTGAAGTTGAGGGAAAATGCCACCCGCAGCGCCAAGAAAGAAGGTATTCCGATTGCAGAGGCTCAAGCTTCAACTTTCTTTGGCGGTACTGCAACTTTAGTCGCTCCTGAATCAGAAATAAAAGCTGATTCTCCTGCGGATGAAAGTCAAGATGACAATTAGTCATCAGTCATTAGTTATTGGGAATTGGGAATTGGGAATTGGGAATTGGGAATTGCTAATTAGTTATTATAACCAACAACTAACAACCAACAACTAACCGATGACTGATGACTGCTAAGTAAGAAGGGCGGGCACAGGGGCACCGCCCCTACTGATGACAACAACCAACTGCCAACAACCAACTGCCAACTGACTTCTTGATTACCAACTAGCAATTTATCATGCAACAAATTCCAACGATCGATCCAGAAAAAACAGCTCTCAATTACCACCACAGCGCCGAAATAGAAGGGCACGAAGAGCATCCCGACCACCGAATCTTAGGGGTAATTGTGTTCTTGGGCGCTGAAGGCATGATATTTTTGGGTATGTTTGCGGCCTATTTGATTTATCGAGCGATGGCCCCGGTGTGGCCGCCTGAAGGTACGCCCGATCGCGAGTTATTGCTGCCGGGAATTAATACGATAATTTTGATTGCTAGCAGTTTTGTGATTCACAATGCCGATACTGCAATCAAAAAGAACGATGCAGCGGGTATGAGGAATTGGTTGCTTGCAACTATCCTCATGGGCGTAGTGTTTTTGTGCGGTCAGGTTTACGAATACACTCATTTAGAGTTTGGCCTGACAACTAATTTGTACGCTAGTTGCTTTTACGTTTTGACTGCTTTTCACGGCTTGCACGTTACATTTGGAGTGCTGCTGATGGCCGGGGTAGTTTGGCGATCGCGCGTGGAAGGTCATTATTCTAGCGAACACCATTTTGGCATCGAAGCTACCGAGATTTACTGGCACTTTGTCGATGTGATTTGGATTGTTTTGTTTGTACTGTTGTACGTGATTTGAACCTGTAGGTAGTTCTACTTAGGGGCAGGCAAGAAGGCTGCCCCACTAGAAATTAATATGACCCCCCGTTGGGGGTTTTTTATTGTTTGCAAAGTGCGATCGACCTTTACTCACTTTCTGAAAGCCGATCGCCCTAAACTAGGCTAAATTAAAAGAAGCAATTGCCTATCAAACAGCATTGAGAAAATTATGCAGTGCGAATTGTGCGATCGACAAATGGCAGCATTAACCGCCCACCACCTCATCCCCAAACAAAACACCAAGCGGAAAAACGAAGATCCCAGCCCGACGATCGACATTTGCTCCGCTTGTCACCGCCAGATTCACTCTCTGTTCGACAACAAACACCTCGCCCAAGAGCTCAACACCCTAGAAAAGCTCAAAAATGACCCCCAATTCCAGAAATTTCTCTCTTGGGTGAAGAAACAAAAAAACGACAAACGCATTCAAGTACATGGCAAAAAAGCTTGACAATGCAAAACTAGCACTCAGATATAGCCTTTTTCATAAAGATGAGGTACTATGCGGCATAGGGCATGGGGCATACCTCACCACGCTTGATAACCGCTATATCTAGTCCCCAAGTTCGATCGTTCGGACTTTAGTCAGCATTTATCAAGGACTCAAGTCCGAACGATCGAACCAATTTTATTGTTTTTAATTAATAGATAGCAATTGCTCAAACACCGGGTTATGGCTGCTGAGAAAGCCCGTGAAACTTGCGGTAAAGCATCGCCTCTACCGGCTTTCCTCCCCGCAAATGTCGATCGGTAATTGCCGCAACTTCCTCAGCACAAACCCCACTGTACCAAACCTCTTCGGGCAGCACCAACACCATCGGCCCGTTGCCGCACTGCCCCAAACAACTGCTAGCAACAACTTCAACTTCTGAGGGGGACAATTTCTCAAATGCTGCTCGTACTTTTGCTGCACCTTGCTTGCGACAAGTGCGGTTTTGGCAAACAAGAACTCGCCTAGAAGATTCTGTGATTTTCATGTTTTTTTACTTGACATTCGACTACATATATGATATTTTTTTATCATGGGAATAGGTGCGGCCATATAACATCTATTGTGACAATTTTTGGAAAATTAGGTTGCGCGCTGCCTACTTGATGATTAATCAGTTTTGAACTCGCCAGCAGTCAGAAACCGATTTTTTTTCCACAAAACTCCCGTCAGCCCCGCAGACTCTGCAAAAAACCAGTTTTTTTGAGCCATCATGCCTCTAGAACCGCAGCGGCGCGCGCATCAAACGATTAGTCTGGCGACAGATTTTTTGCCGCCAACCATTCTCTGTCGAACAAACGCGACTGATACCTCGCCCCGCCGTCGCAGAGTACCGTAACAATCCTATGTCCCGGCCCCATTTGCTTCGCCAAAGCCACCGCCGCCCCCACATTAATCCCCACAGAACCGCCCATAAACAGCCCTTCTTGTCTCAACAATTGGTAAATCACGCGGACAGCTTCAGCATCATCAATTTGAATAGCATCATCTACCGGCGCATTCTCCATATTCCCAGTGATGCGACTGGTACCAATACCCTCAGTAATCGAACTACCTTCAGTCTTAATTTCCCCAGTTTTAAAATAACTGTAAAGCCCGCTGCCCATCGGGTCTGCCAAAACAGCTTTAATCGCGGGATTTTTTGATTTCAAAAACATTCCCACCCCAGCAAAAGTCCCGCCCGTACCCGTTGCGGCTACCCAAGCATCAATTTTTCCGTTTGTTTGTTCCCAAATTTCCGGGCCAGTTGTCTCGTAATGAGCTCGGCGATTGGCTAAATTATCAAACTGATTTGCCCAGACTGAATTGTCCATTTCCGCAGCCAATCTTCCCGACAATTTGACATAATTATTCGGGTCTTTATAAGGAACAGCGGGAACAGTCCGAACTTCAGCGCCCAAGGTTTTTAAAGCATCGATTTTTTCTTGAGATTGGTTATCGGGAATCACAATCAAACATTTGTAACCTTTGGCGTTGCAAATGTGCGCCAAACCGATGCCAGTATTGCCGGCAGTGCCTTCAACAACGGTGCCGCCAGGTTTTAGCAAGCCTTTTTCTTCTGCATCTTTGATGATGTATAAAGCAGCCCGGTCTTTAACAGAACCGCCGGGATTGAGAAACTCTGCTTTGCCCAGAATTTCGCAACCTGTTTCATCGCTGAAGCTGTTTAACCGAATTAGTGGTGTGTTACCGATTGTGCCTACAAAGCCGCTTTTGATATCCATATTTTTTGCCTACTGCATTCTATTATTAAGTCTGACAATAAGTTGATATTTATTGTTGTGCTACCAAATTTTGCTCATATTGAGTACGAATCCCGGCAAAACTGGGTCGCCGCTGACTGTAGCCGGATTCTCCAAACATTCTTCTGGCAAATCGGGACGGTAAATGTAAACTCGGCGATTTTTGCGGTCTATTAACCAACCCAACTGCACTCCGGGTTCTCTCATGTATTCTTGCATTTTTGATTGCAGCGGCTTGAGATTGTCAGAAGCAGACCTGAGTTCTACTACAAAATCCGGGCAAATAGGAGCAAATTTTTGCTTTTGTTCTGGTGACAAAGCATTCCACCTTTCCAGTTTAATCCAAGCAGCATCTGGAGACTTGTCACCCATTAAAAGCTTAAATCCCGTACTGGAAGTAAATGCTAAACCTGTACCGTTTTGTTCTGACCAAACCCACAGCGGCCCAAATATATTGCCTTCTCGGTTTCCCGTCTCCGAACCGGTAGGGGGCATAATTAGCAATTCTCCCGATTTGTTGCGTTCAATGCGTAATTCACTATTGATTTGACAGAACTCGAAAAAATCGTCGTCTGTCATTTGCAATTTGGGCGGTATTCGCAACAGGATTTTTGATGACAGCATAATTGAGTTTTCAGGTGGGTTTCTCCTGTGCTAAGCTTACCAAATTTTGCTCATATTGAGTACGAATCCCGGCAAAACTGGGTCGCCGCTGACTGTTGCGGGATTGTCCAAACATTCCTCTGGCAAATCGGGACGGTAAATGTAAACTCTGCGATTTTTGCGGTCGATAAGCCAACCCAACTGCACTCCTGGTTCTCTCATGTATTCTTGCATTTTTTCTTGCAGCGGCTTGAGATTGTCTGAAGCAGACCTGAGTTCTACTACAAAATCCGGGCAAATAGGAGCAAATTTTTGCTTTTGTTCTGGTGACAAAGCATTCCATCTTTCCAGTTTAATCCAAGCAGCATCGGGAGACTTGTCACCCATTGAAAGCTTAAATCCCGTACTGGAGTCAAAACAAATACCGGTTCCATCTTGGCCGGCCCAAATATACAACTCTCCAAAGACGCTACCGCTGCGGTTTCCCGTTTCCGAACCAGTAGGGGGCATAATTAGCAATTCTCCCGATTTGTTGCGTTCAATGCGTAATTCACTATTGATTTGACAGAACTCGAAAAAATCTTCGTCTGTCATTTGCAATTTGGGCGGTATTCGCAACAGGATTTTTGATGACAGCATTTTGGTTTTCCTGAAATCTAAATCATTAAATAAAAATGTTGATTTCTGTGTTTGTAGTGTGTACTTTAGTCCTCAAAATTCAGGATTGAGGACTAAAGCCTTAACTACAAACTTGTTTGTAAATCAAACTTATTTATTCGGTTGAGGAGTCATCCGCAAATAAGGTTTGACTGGTGTGTAACCTTTAGGGAATTTTTCTGCTAACTCAGCAGGGTCGGTAATCGAAGGTATAATTACGCAGTCGTCGCCGTCTTTCCAATCAACTGGAGTCGCAACGCTGTATTTGTCCGTAAGTTGCAAGGAGTCAATTACTCGCAGAATTTCACCAAAATTCCGGCCGGTGCTCGCCGGATAGGTAATGCTCAAACGCAGTTTCTTTTCTGGGTCAATTACAAAAACGGTGCGAATTGTTAAGTTGTTGAGGGAGTTGGGATGGATCATGTCGTAAATGTCGGAAACTTTACGATCGCCATCTGCTAAAATCGGATAATTGAGGGTGACATTTTGAGTTTCCTCAATATCTTTGATCCAACCCATGTGAGAATCCACATCATCGACGCTGAGGGCGATGGTTTTCACGCCACGTTTGTCAAATTCCGACTTGAGACGGGCGACTGCACCGAGTTCGGTGGTGCACACTGGGGTATAGTCTTTCGGGTGTGAAAACAACACCACCCAACTATCGCCGGCCCAGTCGTAGAAATTGATTTCCCCTTTAGACGAGGCTTGGGTAAAGTTGGGAACTGTATCGCCTAATCGCAGTGACATAACTGATTTCCTCTAATTTTATTTAACGACGGTTCTCTATCATCCCATAATTGCCCGGTTTATCGATCGCACTGTAAATGATTCTAAACTTTTTGGTTGATCGCCCGCCAATTCCATTACGGTAATCTATAGCCCGCCTTGTACCGCTAAATTTTCTGGCTATGCTTTATTTTTTGCTTCAGGCAATACGACCTATTTTAGTTCCGCTGTGTTTTGTCTCCGCTTGGGCTTTAGTTTTTTTGCTGTGTTCGAGTGTCGGGCGCGCTGTCGCCGACTCTGTGCACCGAGCTGGGCGGATGCACCAAATCCCTTGCGCTAACTGCGTATTTTTTACCGGCGACTACCACCTCAAGTGTCCCGTTCAGCCTACAATAGCTTTATCTGAAGATGCGATCGACTGTCCTGATTATCGATCGCATTCGGGAACTTACGGTTAAAAAATCGACCGCCTTTTTAAACATTTCTTAATATTCCTCGCTCTTTCAATTAAACTTAAGTTGTGCTCAAGAGATTTTCAGGAGTGTGGAAAGAATGCTAATTCAAAAGCTCAATGACTGTGACGAGTTTATTGCTGGCGACGGTACTCAACTGCGAGAATTGCTGCATCCAGACAAACAAGCTGTGGATTTGCGTTACAGTTTAGCCCGCGCCACTTTGCCAGCGGGACAAACTTCGGCGCTGCACTCCCTGACAACTTCTGAAGTTTACTACATCCTCAGCGGCGTTGGGGAAATGCACATCGATGATGAGACTCAATTGGTGGAAGCCGGAGATGCAGTTTACATTCCGCCCAACGCCAAGCAGTTTATTTACAACTGCGGCACAGAGCCGCTAATATTTATTTGTATCGTCGATCCCGCGTGGCGAAAGGAAGACGAGACAATTTTTCAGTAAGTGTCGATAATTCTGTTTTAACAACTTTAACAACAACAGCACCCAGCCATATATACCGAGTGATTTCCTCTTTTTCAACTTTGATTCGGAGCTGCAATAATCCTCGGATTAACTTGCATTTCTCCCTTCTAATTAGTTGAGGAAGTATCAGCTTTGTTGGTGGGTGCTGCTATTGGTTTTTAATGAGACAGATGTGAGATTAAACAGCGTTTTACTCCTTAGATTCTATTGTGAACTTCGCTGTGGTATCTGGATGTGGTATCTGTCAGAGAAGCTTTTTGTTCGCTTCATATTTTTAATTTACCACCTTTTTCAAGAAGCGCAAGCACCTGCAACTAAACTTTACAAAAGAGGGAAGAAGGAAGAAGGAATATGGAAGAGGGAAGAGGGAATATGGAAGAGGGAATATGGAATATGGAATATGGAATATGGAAGAGGGAAGACAACCCTCTAGGGGCGTAGATAATTGCGGAAAATTGTGAAGTTAAATGAAGCATTGAGCTTTGTGGATGCCCAGGTAAAATCCTAGAGTTCGGCTGTGGTTGCTGCTGCGAGAAACAGGCATAATATTTTTATGAAAACAACCAAACTCATCAAACTGTGTGTTTTATCGCTGAGCATTTTCCTGCTGTGTAGCAATGTAATAGCGACAGCAGAACCGACTGTGAAGCCTCAACCCCAGCAAACTTATACTAACCAAGAGATTCTGCAACAGTTGGTGAAGGCGAAAATTGTGTATCTCGGAGAAACCCACGATAGCGAGGCAGACCACCAAGCTCAACTGAAAATTATTCGAGAAATGCAGCGGCAAAATCGTAAAATTGCGATCGCCCTTGAAATGTTTCAGCGTCCGTTCCAAAGTGCGATCGACAACTACTTAGCAGGTAAACTGACTGAAGAGCAATTAGTCGAGCAAACAGAGTACGATCGCAGATGGCGTTTTCCCTGGGAATCTTACGCCCCCATTTTGCGGTTTGCCGCATTAAATCAACTACCAGTCCTCGCCTTAAATACACCGTCCGAAGTAACGAGAAAAGTTGCCAGTCAAGGTTTAGAAAGCCTGACAGCCGAGGAAAAAAAGCACATTCCGCCGATTTCGGAAATTCGCACCGACAACGCCGAATACCGGCAAATGCTGCTAGAAGTTTACCAGCAACACCAAAAGGCAGCACAGGGAAATAGTACGGCTTTTGAAAGATTTTTGCAAGCCCAAGTTTTGTGGGATGAAACTATGGCCGAAAGTATAGCTAAATTTGTCAAAGCTAACCCCGACTATCAAGTTGTAGTGTTGGCGGGAAAAGGGCATATTATTTACGGTTACGGCATTCCCAGCCGCGTCGAGAGGCGTTTGGGAGTCGGGAAGGTAAAAACGCGATCCGTTGTATTCAATTCCAGTGAAAATTCTACTTTGTCGGCAGAAAAATCCATTGCTGACTTTGTTTGGCAGCACCAAGAATAGTAAAATTTTACTCGGAAGCAATTATCCCTAAAAATCAATGACAAACAGACCAAAAATACTGGCATTTGCCGGAAGTACCCGCGAAGCATCCTACAACAAACTGCTGGTAAAAGTTGCTGCGGCTGGTGCTAGGGCGGCGGGTGCAGAAGTTACCTATGTAGATTTGCGCGATTTGCCGATGCCGATATTTGATGAAGATTTGGAAGCAAAAGAGGGAATGCCAGAAAATGCCCGGAAGTTGAAGGAATTGATGATAGCGCATCACGGGTTTTTGATAGCTTCCCCTGAGTATAACAGTTCGGTTACGCCTGTGTTGAAAAATGCGATCGACTGGGTATCGCGCCCAGCTCCCGGCGAACCGGGATTAGTGGCATTTACTGGCAAAGTAGCGGTAATTATGAGTGCTTCCCCTGGCGGACTTGGCGGTTTGCGGGGATTGGTTCATTTGCGCTCTATCCTGGGGAATATTAGCGTGTTTGTCCTCCCGGATCAGAAAGCAATTCCCAAAGCTTTTGAAGCGTTTAATGATGACGGTACGATGAAAGATGCCCAACAGCAGGAATCTGTGGAAAATCTCGGTGCTAAATTGTCGAATATCCTGTCTAAATTAATCGCATAAGGCGATAAATTGATTTGGCGGTAGGGACACAACAATGTTGTGTCCCAATCCTAATATTTGTTATTTTACTTGCTGTATAAAGTACGTGCATATGGGCTATCCCGATCGCAAATCGCGTCCTCAAATTGCTACAATTATATAGCGGTTATCAAAAAAGTGAGGTATGCCCTATGCCCAATGCCCAATGCCGGATAGTACCTCATCTTTCTGATAAAGGCTATAGTTGATTGCTGGTGATTCTCACCCCAAAATTAACATGACATTCACCGGAAATCCAAACTCAGCACCTGTATTACTGACAACTGAAGAAGCAGCGCTAGCAAAAACCAGCAGCCGTGCTTTAGCATCGCACTTAGAAAATCATCCGTCTGACGAATCCCTGAACTCGCAAAAAGATTACCACAAATTTTACCACTACCGCATCACCCGATCGACCTAAAGAAAACCACCCGATCGCACATTGGCAGAAATGCACAAGAGCAAGCATAATTTAACCATCGGTCATCGGTCGGTTATACTTGTTACAAACCGCACGGCAGGCGTGGGAGACTCCTCCGTCACACCTGCCATGCAGTTTTATTTAAAATTGTCCGATTGGGTCATCCCTGCACGACGATAAAACAGGTTCGAGGCTACATTAATATCAGCCCATTTTCTTTTTCTTCCAAGCTTCCACAAACGGCAAAAATACCGACACTAACTCCTGCCGGTTCATTACCAAAGTCGGATAAGAAACCCTCCCGTAATTTTTCCCCACTTCCAACGGAAAAATCGCCTGGGACTCCAGCGGCAACCAAACCGCACCCGCAGCCTTCACAATTACCCAACTCCCGGCAATATCCCAAATTTTCGGAGTCGCTTCCACGCCTCCCATAGCGGCACCCGAAGCCACCATCAAAAAATTGTAACTAGCCATCCCCAACATCCGAATTTTACTCGGAAGATTAGGCCCGATTCCCACACTCCGGGAACACAAATTAAAAATATGATTTCCGCTCATTTTATCAGGACTAGGGCGAATTGGGCGATCGTTTAAAAACGCACCTTGAGGCATATTTGTCAATACATCATTGCCCGCCAAATCCTCTGCATAAAAACCGTGAAAAGTTTGATTCAGCGGCGGCAAATGCACGCAGCCAAAAACTGGAGTTCCGCGATACAATAAGCCTAAAGAAATCCCCCAAATTGGAATTCCGCGAGCAAAATTAGTCGTAGCATCCAAGGGATCTACAACCCAACACCATTCAGTATCGGGCAAAACGTGTTCTCCTTCTTCGCTCAAAATCCCGTGGCTGGGAAACGCAATTGCGATCGCACTTCTAATTTCCGCATCCGCCCAATTGTCAGACTGCGTAACCAAAGTGCCATCATCCTTCTCATCGGCTTGTACGCAACCGAAATCTTTCAAAAACTGCTGTCCAATTGTCTTGACAGTAGTTTGAGAAAAAGTTAAAATAGAGTCCCAAAAATTAGTCATTGGTTATTGATTATTGGTTATTTGTTGTTAGTCATTGGTTATTGGTTATTGGTTATTTGTTGTTGGTTATTGGTTATTAGTTATTAGTTATTGAAACTAACAACGGGCAACGGGCAACTGCCAACTGCCAACTGACAAAATATCAGTCTAGTTCATTTTCAAGAATAGTGGCGATCGCACTTTTAGCATTATCCTGAAACTCCCGCACATCCACCCTACCCAACAGCCAAACAGCCAGAATCATACCCACCGCCGGTACAGCAAATACTAACCCGTAAGCCAACATCGGCACCCCAAACAAACTCCTGCCAAAATCCAAAATAGCACCGCCGCTAACAGTCGCCACACCCCGCGCCATCGCCTGCGACAAACCCCAAGCGCCAATAAAAGTCCCCGCCGTTTCCGCAGCAGTCAAATCCAACATCAAACTTAGCGCACCAGTCGTCGTAATTCCTGAAGCTAATCCGAAGCACATTAAAGCCGACTTAAACACAATTGGATTACCAGTAAATCCCGATAAAATAATCAAACAAAAACAAGCAGCCACCGACAAACAACCCAACCTAATCGTATTTTGCTTGCCAATGCGCGGCACAATTAAAAAACCAGTGGCACTCAAACCAAACAGCACGCCAGTACCGTAAATAGCATTCAACCGCGTAGTTTCCGAAATCGGCATCTTAAAAATTTCCCCGCCGTAAGGTTCCAAAACCGCATCCTGCATAAACAAGCAAATTGTCATAATCAGCAGGAAAGTAAAAAATAAACCGGTTTGACGGCTAGCAGTCAAAATCCGCAGCGCACTTCCCAGAGTAATTTTATCTTCTCGATTAACTGAGATCGATCGCACCCCGTACCGCGAATACTTTTTCTCAACCCCAAAAGTTGCAACCGCCACCAACAGCAAAACAACTGCCGGCACTTTCACAAACAAACCGTTAATCGAAGCCTGCAACACTTCCCGAGGCACATCCCCATCAATTTGCTTCAGCAAACCGCTGCTGACAATCGCCCCGATAATGATACCAACCATCAGCATCGACCACACAACACCAATCAACTTCGATCGGTCTTCCTCATCCGAAACATCCACCAACAAAGCAGTAAAAGGAGTCGAACTCGAACAAATCGCGATACCGTAAATTGCAAAAACCAAACCCAACAAACCCACCCAACCGTAAGTAGGAGTCGTCCATCCCACAGCCTCCAAACTGTCGCCCAAGCACCACATCACCTGCACCGCCAAAAAAGCCGAAATTACAAACAACAGCCCTCCCAGCCACACATAACCCGTGCGGTGATGCCCGAACAAAGGCTTAGCATCAGACATTTGCCCGAACCACACCCTAGCCGGGGCGACAAACTGGTGCATCGCCAGAGTACCCGCCACCACAGTAGCCGGAATCGCCAACTCCTTAATCATCACGCGATTGAGCACCCCCAGCGTCAAAATCGACATCATACCCAGCCCCATCTGAAACAAACCCAGCCGGAACATAGTCACGAGGGTAACTCTCTTGATAGCAGCAGTCGCGGAATCTGTTAATCTAGAATCTGGCAAACGGTCGATCGACATAACTATTAAAATAAATACAGCATGACTCATTTATAGTAACTGAGATACAGCCGCCTTTCCTCCCAAAGCCCGAAGCTCAAATGCGATTATTCGTATAAATTAATATAAAAATAAAGAGAATCAATAACTGTGGATTTACCAACCGTGACAACCATTACCCTAGGACAAAACGGCCCAGCCGTCATTCCCCTGTGCGTCGGAACTTGGGCTTGGGGCGATAAACTATTTTGGAACTACGGTAGCAACTACGGCGCCACCGAAGTAGAAGCAGCATTCAAAACAGCCCTAGACGCAGGAGTCAACTTTTTCGACACAGCCGAAGTCTACGGTAACGGCTTGTCAGAAGAATTGCTGGGACAGTTTATCAAAAAAACCAGCCAACCCGTCCAAATAGCCACCAAATTCGGCCCCGTACCTTGGCGGATTACCGGAAAATCTGTTTCCGACGCTTTGAGTGCCAGCTTAAAACGCTTGCAAGTAGAACAAATAACCCTCTACCAAGTCCACTGGCCCTTCACTTTTTTACTGAGTCAAGAAAGCCTAATGAACGCCTTAGCAGACGAAGTAAAAAAAGGCAGAATTCAAGCAGTAGGAGTCAGCAACTATTCAGCAGAACAAATGCGAGAAGCCCACAAAATACTCGCAGCCAGAGGCGTACCCCTAGCAACCAATCAAGTCCGTTATTCATTGCTGTCGCGGCAAGTAGAAAAACAAAAAATTGTCAGTACCGCCTCGGAATTGGGAGTAACAATTTTAGCCTACAGCCCCTTAGCCCAAGGATTGCTGACAGGTAAATACACCGCCGAAGAACAACCGGCAGGAGCCCGCAAACTGGACTCCCGCTTCAGCAAAACAGGCATCGCAAAAATCGAATTAGTCATGTCCACCCTGCGGAAAATGGGCAAAAAGCGATCTCGCACGCCCGCCCAAGTAGCCCTAAACTGGCTAATAGCCCAAAACGGAGTCATCCCCATTCCCGGCGCTAAAACCGCAAGACAAGCCCAAGAAAATGCAGGCGCATTAGGTTGGACTTTAAGCCAAGATGAAGTCAACCAACTAGAGCTAATGACACGTCCTTGGCTAGAATAAATTTGTTAATTGTTGACTGTTGATTGTTGACTGTTGACTGTTAATTGTTGACTGTTGACTGTTCGGCGTAGGTTGGGTTTTAAGCTGTCGCGCATTTTAATTGCATATTCAGGGCGGGCAGGATGTCCACCCCACAAGAGTTTTATTGTTTTTTGAGATACAGTTTAAATGCCGCAACAGCTTACTTCCCTCTTCCTTCTTCCTGATGACATTGGACGGAAAGCTCGGCGGGGACAGCACTAATGACTAATGACTAATGACTAATGACTTCTTCCCTCTTCCCCCTTCCTTCTTCCCTCTTCCTTCTTCCTTCTTCCTTCTATTATGAAAATTTTAACTGACTGGGGTTTCACCCGCGAAAGCTTGCGTCACAACAGCCGCGGCGAATATTTAGTATTACTGCAAGGAGCATTGCTAGCAGGATTTGCCATTTTACCAGTTTATCAAATGCCGGGATTCAAAATTGAATC
The DNA here is from genome assembly GCF_036700745.1 of Microcoleus sp. S36a_B3. Classification (NCBI taxonomy): domain Bacteria; kingdom Bacillati; phylum Cyanobacteriota; class Cyanophyceae; order Oscillatoriales; family Microcoleaceae; genus Microcoleus; species Microcoleus sp. S36a_B3. The sequence goes on from NZ_JAUBPN010000010.1 coordinate 54,442, forward strand.
AACTCAATTAATTTATGTTACCTGGTTTCTGGCAGCTATGCTCGGCTTGGGTGCACTAATTTTAATCGTCAAAGGATTGATAGACTTAGGAAAAAACCTCACACCTTTACCCTATCCCATAGAAAACGGAGAATTAATCCAAACAGGAATTTACAGCATAGTGCGGCATCCCTTATACAGCGGCTTAGTTTTAGCAGCTTTCGGTTGGGCAATTTTTCAAATGAGCCTATCGCACTTAATAGCAACTGCAATTTTACTGATATTTTTTGATATCAAAGCCAATCGTGAAGAAACCTGGTTGAGTGAAAAATATCCCGACTATTCAGAATATCGGCAGCGAGTCAAAAAACTCATTCCGGGCATTTATTAATAGAACCCATCGACTTCTGCGTTAATCCGCTTCAATTTGCTTCAATCTGCGGTAAAAAAATATGAAAAATCGCAAAAAGTTACACCTTAAAATGTTAGCATTAATCCTATTTTTGTACTCGTTTTTAACAATAATTAATGGATGTAGCTTTTTTATTGCAACAAAATCCTTTAAACTTCCCGACTCAGCCAAACAAGAACCCTGGCCAGTACAAACAGGCCTCCGAGTCAACATCCTCCGCGAAAACATCCCAACAGTTAATCGCATAGTTTTAGTACCAGACGAAGCCACATTCTTAGCAGCAATCCAAAAATGGAATCTCAAAGGAAACTGGCCCATTCTCATCGAAGACAAAAAATACGCGCCGATGTTTGTGCAGCGCTTCCAACCCGAAGAAATCATCCGTTTGCCGAGCATCAAACAGCAACTCCCAAAAGGTCAAAAACTCCAACAATTAATGCTCTACAGCGCAGCAGCAGCCTGGAATGCCACGGATACTAAAACCTTAAAAGCAAAATGGACTGAGCTGGGCTGGGAACCTCCAGGAGTAGTAATCACATCAGAAAACGACCCTGCACGTACAGCAGCAGTTGCCTTAGCAGCAGCCCGCGGCGAACCTTTAGTATTTCTCGAAGGTAACTTCGGAAAACCCAACGATAACCTCAATGATACACAGTGGAAAAATCTGCAAGCAGCGGTTACAAAAGCCGTCGAATCCACTGGATATTTTTACTCTCAACTCGGAGATCCGATCGACACAATTACCATTGTACGCCAACTAGCAGTAAAATATCAATCCCCCAAAAACAAAGACGAACAATGGGCTGTTACCGACGGTTTAGGAAGGCATCCCAACGGCGAACGGTGGGCCGCCGCAGGCTGGATTTACGGCTCCGAAGTGCGATCGATCTATCAAGCCATGTGTGCGATATTTCTTGATAGCCAAACAGCCATGCTTTATAATAGCTACCCCACAGAAGGAAACTGGGGAAAATATGGAATGGAAGAAGCATCTAACAAACTAAAAAGCATAGGCATTAACGTAGAATTAGTGCAACAACCACAAGCTAGCTTGGAAAGATGGCGGAGTTTAGCAGCAATACCGTGGGCATTTGACTTAATATTGATGAATTCCAAAGGCTATCCAAAATCATTTCAAGTCGGTAACGGCGACGCGGCAGTTGACGACATACCAAAGCTGCAATTTCCTGCAGCAATCCACATGATTCACAGTTGGTCAGCATCAGCTCCCGATGATGTAAATACCGTTGCTGGTAGGTGGTTGCAAAATGGCGCTTACGCCTATATTGGTAGCGTCAACGAACCTTTTTTGGCTGCATTTCTTCCACCTAAAATAATGGTCGATCGCCTAACACGAGGTGCACCCTTTTTAATGGCAGCCCGCCAGCTAGAATCCCCTCCCTGGAAAGTCGCCACCATCGGCGATCCGTTAATGTTAATCGCCAAAGCCAGACCAAGAATCCCGCCGGATAAACAACATATCTGATGTTGCGCGCGATCGATTTTAGCTTTGAGATTTGTGGTTTTAAGGTAGAATCTCGCATCGCCAATTCTTCAATCGGAATGTTGTATTTCACTGAATTATACGATTTTACAAGTTCATGGATGCGATCGCCCGCTAGCGCCAACACTGTAAATATAGTTAATGAGCATTATTATCGCCAGAATCTATCTAGGTTTGAATGTAACTGAGAATTCGATCGCGCCCAATTTGCTGACTCTCAGAATCGGTCGTTCCACCCCAGCCACTGGCCGCCAAAATCTACCGTAAAATACGCCTTAATTAAGTTGTCAATTCCCCTAAAATCACTCAAAATGAAAATAAGAAATAAAATGTAATATTTATCTAAATTCTCACAGAAGAATTAACCGTTCAATGACAGCCACCCCTCCTGTGGATCTGCCGCCACCTGAGCCAACCGCAGAAACTCCCGACGCCTCCCGCCTCAGCCCGTTGTTCACCCGCCTGCACCCTAGCCCCGAAACCCTCCTGCTGATCCTCTCCCTAGTCATTGGGGGAGTTACGGGCGCGGGCGTTGTCACCTTTCACTATCTGATCCACTTCATCCACAGCGTGATGCTGGAAGACTTCATGGGGGCGATCGCCTCGAAAGGCCCTTGGACGCTAGCCTGCATTCCCACCCTAGGCGGAGTCATCATCGGGCTGATGCGCTGGCGGTTTCGGGATTTTGGCCCGAATATGTCATCGTTAATTGCAGCCACCCGCGGGCTGCAAGAACTCTCCCCCCTCAAACCCATCACCAAAATGGTGGCCGCCTCAGTATCCCTCGGCACCGGCGCATCCCTCGGCCCGGAAGCCCCCAGCGTCGAAATCGGCGCCAACTTCGGAATGCTGCTAGCTCAAGTCTTGCAGCTCTCCCCAGAACGGCAGCGCTTGCTCCTGGGCGCCGGAGCAGCAGCAGGTTTATCCGCCGGGTTTAACTCTCCCATCGCCGGAGTCTTTTTTGCGCTAGAAGTCGTGCTCGGCAGCACCTTCGCCACTTCGTCAGTCAGCGTTGTCTTGCTCTCTGCTGTCGTTTCGGCGCTGATCGCTCAAATTTGTTTGGGAGCTCAGCCGGCCTTTGCTTTGCCTGTCTACGATGTCCGCAGCCCCCTAGAACTGCCGCTATACATGGGATTGGGGCTTTTGGCGAGCTGTGTGTCCCTAGCTTATACAGAAGCAATTCAATTGACCGATCGCTGTTTTCAAGGAAAAATCCGAGGATTTGGTTGGCTCGGACGAATGCCCCGCCCGTTTCATCCGATCGTCGGCGGTGCGATTGTTGGTTTAGTCGCCCTGCAATTTCCTCAAGTTTTGGGCGTAGGCTACGAAACAGTTGAAGCCATGCTGCAAGATGTGAAATTTTCCTTGCCTTTGCTGTTGTTGCTGCTATTCGTCAAACTGGCGGTGACAGCAATCAGCCTCGGCAGCGGTTTGGTAGGGGGGATATTCGCTCCGGCGATGTTTTTGGGAGCTTGTCTGGGTTCGGCTTACGGCATCTTTTTGGAAATGTTGCCGGCAATGAGCGATCGAGTTGCAGGCCCTGCTGCCTATGCAATGGTGGGCATGGCCGCGATCCTTGCCGGCAGCGCCAAAGCACCGCTGACAGCCATCCTGTTGATGTTTGAATTAACCCGCGATTACCGCATTGTCTTGCCTTTGATGGCTGCTGTCGGATTGAGCGTTTGGTTGGTGGAGTTTGTCAACCGCCGATCGACCACTCACAGCCTTAACCTGCACCAAATGGGCGTAGATGTTGCTGTCAATTCCCCGATCGCAGCCAGAGAACAGTTGCAGGATTGGGAAGATGCTCTGGGCGATCGGATTGTCACAGAACTAATTTCTTGCCAGCTCCCCATTGACGGCGAACAAAGAGACGATGAGTCTGTGCTGGCGATCGCTAATGCACATTTACCCAAAGATGTCAAGTCTTTGCCTGAAACAAAATCAGCAGTTTGACTGCTCTCAAATCCCCTACTCCGTCACAAAACTAATAACCAAAAACCTAAATATTAAAGCCATGATATTTATCAACCCAAAAACCGATTACGCCTTCAAAAAAATCTTTGGTTCATCAGAAAGCAAAGATATTCTGATTAGCTTTCTCAACGCCTTAATTTATGAAGGTAATTCTACCATCGAAGACTTAGAAATTATCAACCCAAATCTGCCGCCCAAACTTGAAGGATTAAAAGATAGTTATCTGGATGTGAAAGCCCAACTCAAAGACGGCACTTTAGTCATCATTGAAATGCAAGTGCTAAACGTCCAGTCTTTTGGCAAGCGAGTTTTGTACAATGCAGCAAAAACCTATGCTTTTCAATTGGAAGCAGCACAAGGATATCGATTGCTGAAGCCAGTGATTGCTTTGACAATTACGGATTTTGAAATGTTTGCTAACAGTGAAGAATTTATTTCGAGATTTGTGTTCAAGGAAGTGAATAAAAACTTTACTTATCCCGAAAATGACCTGGATTTAGTGTTTGTAGAGTTGCCCAAGTTTACTAAAGGAGAGGATGAACTGGAAACCTTAGCAGATAAATGGATTTATTTCATGAAAAATGCCAGAAGTCTCACATCAATCCCAGAAGCAATGGATAGCATACCCGAAATACAGTCAGCTTTTAATATTGCGAATCAATCCAAGTTAAGCCGAGAGGAAGTGGCAGATTTGGACAGAAGAGAACAGTTTATTTATGACCAACAGGGGGCGATTATGAAAGCGGCTCTAGAAGCGCGAGAACAGGGCATAGAACAGGGCATAGAACAAGGCATAGAACAGGGCATAGAACAAGGGATGCGATTGGAGAAGTTGGCGATCGCCCGACAACTACTTTCACGTCTAGATGACGAAACCATCAGCCAAACAACAGGGCTGACGCTGGAGGATGTGCGGAACTTGCGATCGACACAGGCGTTGCCCCCAACTTTAGGCTAAAATGATCGAAAAGTATTCATAACAAGCCTAGAGGCGCTGAGGTGAATCCTAACCAGGCAACTGCTAAAAACAAAAGTCAGAAAACACCAGGCAAAACCCCCTTGGGTTCCAGTCATTACGGCTTGTTAGGGCTCCATCCTTCAGCCAGCGCGATCGAAATTCGGCGATCGTACCGGGAACTGAGCAAACTCTACCATCCCGATACCACCGACCTGCCGCCCTCCGTCGCCACCGCCAAATTTCAGCAGCTAAATAACGCCTACGCCATTCTCAGCAACCCAGAACGCCGCCTCGCCTACGACCTCAAAATAGGCTACTCTCGCGTGAACGTGATTCAGTCGCCCCCAGGCTTCAACAGTCCGGTTTCTCGATCGCGTGAAAAAACTTCTAACTCGGCTTATCTAGACCCCACGGATCGCCCTCTTTCCCCAGGAGAAATATTCGCCCTGTTTATCATGGGAACTACTTTAATCGGATGTTTGGTACTGGCGATCGCGATCGGCTTAATTCGCGGCAATTAAACGCTCAAATTCCCAATCCAAAATCTCCCAATCTAAAATCTAAAATCTAAAATCCCATGACTCTTCCTTCCGCTGATACTCCTTTGTACAACCATCCGCTGCCAGAAATCGAGCAGTGGCTAAAAAGCCGCGGCTGCGAGCAAGACCGGCAAGAACTACACTGCTGGCAGATCGATCGACCTACCTGGAAAGCAGAACTTTTCCTGGATATCGACCAAATCACCGTCCGCTACATTGACGCAGGGGCCGACGGTAAAGACATTCAACGAGCCTTCAAATACTCTCTCTCGCGTCACGACATTGAAGATGCCGTTTTCTCGGGCCCCTAATTTGATTTTAGATTGGCGATTTGAGATTTTTAGATTTGTAATCCAATCGACGATCTAAAATCGGATTGTTCTGTCGATCGAGACATCGGTGAAATTGCTATGAGATTTTAGATTGGGAATCAAGCGAGAATCCACATCTAATTAGAAACTGACAAATCAACCAAAAAATCTCAAATCTCAAATCCCAAATCCTTAGACTTTGCCAAATCGGCGGCTGCGTTTTTGATAATCCGACAAAGCGCGGTGAAACTCCGATCGATCAAAATCCGGCCACAGCGTCTCAGTAATGTAAATTTCCGCATAAGCCATTTGCCACAGCAAGAAATTGCTCAACCGCATTTCCCCGCTAGTCCGAATCAGCAAATCCGGATCGCAAACATCAGCAGTATACAAATAGCGTTTAAATAAAACCTCATCAATCTCCTCCGGCTGCAACTTGCCTTCTTGTACTTGAGTGGCGATCGCCCGACAAGCCTGTACAATCTCCTGGCGGCCGCCATAATTCGTCGCCACCCGAAACAAAATCCCCCGATTGTGCTCCGTTGCGGCTACAGAACGCTCGATTTCCGCCTGCAAAGACCTCGGCAAAGCCTCCAAATTCCCCATAAATTGAATTTGTACGTCCTCGTCCACCATCTCCCGCAATTCTTGTCGCAGCTTGCCTTCAAACAAACTCATCAAAAAATCCACCTCTCCAGCCGGCCGCCCCCAGTTCTCCGTCGAAAAAGCATAGGCCGTTAAAGCGGGAATTCCCCAATCTTTGCAGCAGCGCAACAATTCCTTCAGGGCGCTAGCCCCCCGGCGGTGTCCCGCAATCCGCGGCAACCCCTTATTCTTAGCCCAGCGCCCGTTGCCATCCATAATCACTGCTATGTGCTTAGGCAGTAGTTCTTGTTGTAGATCCTCCGGCAGCTTTTCCAAGCAAATTCCTTGACTCATGGTTTCTCCCGATTACCCGACTAACGGCGCAGTATCCGCTTTAACAGTGTCACTCCCTTCAATCCTATCTGCCGTCCGAAATTGCCGATCGGAATTGGAGCCACAACTCTTTCTCCCTCCGACGGAAACAGCTTTGCTTCCAGCAATTCCTTAAGTTTGCTGCTAGTCAAAGGTCGATTTAACATTCCCATCTGCGCTAGAGAAATCGAACCCGTTTCCTCAGACACCACCACGCACACGCAAGCTTGCACCCGTTCGGTAATCCCCATCGCCGCCCGGTGGCGGGTTCCCAACTGTCGCGACGCGCTGCGATCGGACAAAGGCAAAATTACCCCCGCCGACACAATCCGCGAAGCTCGAATCAACACCGCACCATCGTGCAGCAAAGTTTGCGGCTGAAAGATTGTCTGCAACAATTCTTTAGAGACTTCAGCATTTAGCTTGACTCCCGGCACTGAAAAATCCCGATCGTCGATCGGAGAATCTGTTTCTACAATTAATAAAGCGCCCGTGCGGTTTTGCGAAAGTTCTTTTACTGCGTCCACAATTTCATCTATTACGCTGTCCGGTGCGGGAGTTGGTCGGCGATCGCGTCCAAACAATTGTACAATTTCCCCCCGCCCTAATTGTTCCAGAAATCGGCGAAACTCCGACTGCAATATTACCGCCATTGCCACAGCAGAACCTGTCACCAAGCTGTTGAGCGCAACGTGCAACAGTCTCAATCCAGCCCAGTTGCTCAGTGCCGTCGCCAGCATCAAAATAATAAATCCCCGTACCATCCACAGCGTCCGGCGCTCCCCGACAATGACGAGCACCAAATACGCAAGCGTAAATACCAGTCCAATATCGATCGCCTGAACCAATAAGGACTCAACGAGGCCAAAGTTATAGCCAGATTGTTGATTGTTCATGGTTCATCGAACGCTACCGCCTGTGAACCGCGAACCGTGATGCACTCGAACCCGTGAACCATGAACAGTTGTTATTCCAATCGCGTGACTAAACAAGCCAAAAGTAAAAAGTTAAAAGACAATCATCAAGAAATCAAAATGAATTATCTTACTTTTTACTCTTTACTTTTTATTTTTTACTTCTTACTTTTGAGTTCCGAGTCGTGCCGGAAGGCGATCGAGCCTCAGCAAATCCTGGTAAGTTTCCCGCTGTAAAATCGTGTTAACTTCCCCATTTTTCACTAAAACTGCTGCCGGTCGGGGTACTCGGTTGTAGTTAGAAGACATACTGTAATTGTATGCTCCTGTCGCCGTAACGGCGAGAATATCTCCGGCGTGACACTCGGGCAATTTAGCATCTTTAATCAGAACATCGCCTGACTCGCAGTGTTTTCCAGCAATTGTCACTGTTTCCGTTAAGGGATCGCGCATTTTGCCGGCTGCGAGGATTCGATAAACTGATTGATAGGTAATAGGACGCGGATTGTCCGACATTCCCCCATCCACAGCTAAATACGTCCGCATTCCCGGAATAACTTTTTGAGAACCTACGGTGTAAGCGGTGACGCAGGCTGTACCGACGAGCGATCGACCAGGTTCGCAAAGCAATTTCGGTAATGGCAATTGGTGCCGCTCGCAAGCTGCTACCACTGCGGTGCAAATTGTCCGAGCCCAATCGTCAATGCTAGGAGGATCGTCCGTTTCAGTATAGCGAATGCCCAACCCACCGCCAATATTAATTTCTGTCGCAGGCAAATCATAACTTTGTGCTTTTGTCAAGGCCTGAATTATGACCTCGGCTAAGTCGTCGTGGGGTTGCAGTTCAAAAATCTGAGAGCCGATGTGAGCGTGCACTCCCACACAATATAAGGACGGCTGTTTGCTGATGAACTTAAATACTCGATCGAGCGAATTGGGATCGAAGCCAAATTTACTGTCGATTTGACCAGTCTGAATGTACTCGTGGGTGTGACACTCAATTCCAGGAGTAAACCGCACCATAACTCGTGTCGGCCCGCCTGTTTTACTGGTGACACCCAATTTTCCCAACTCAGAAAGAGTTTCTAAATCCTGCCAATTGTCGGCTACGGTAATGCAGCCGCTTTCGACAGCTAGCTGTAGTTCCTCGCGGGACTTGTTGTTACCGTGGAAATAGATTTTGTCATGGCTAACGCCAGCTTGTAGTGCAGTGTAAATTTCCCCTGCAGATACTACATCTATTCCTAAACCTTCGGAAGCTGCGATCGCGCAAACCGCCAAACAACTCCAAGCCTTAGAAGCATAGAGCACTTGAGTTTCGCCCGGATAGTAACGTGCAAAAGCATCCCGGTACTGCGTGCAAGCCGCCCGCAGCGTTTCTTCGTCTAAAATGTAGAGTGGCGAGCCAAATTGCTCCACCAAAGCTGTCACTTCGCAGCCTCCGATTTCCAGCCTGTCTCGGCTGTTAACGCGGGCTGTCAGCGGTAAAAGTTCTTGATTGGGCGATCGGCTTGAGAGAGCCTCTTGAGACTCAGACAGGTACTGAAGTCCAGATTCCGCCCTCAGAGATTGAGTAGATACCATCGGCGCAATAACTATCCTTGGTGATTATTCATGTGTCAGCAGTCCTCAGCCGGCAGCGAACAGTCGCTGCTGTAGACTAATGTTAGGAGACTGATTAGCAATTACTCGACAATAGCAAAAAAAAACTAATCGCTACTTTATTTTCTAGTGTACAATTTACTGCCGTGCGTTTTCTAGAAATTAAACAGATCGCCACCGAACACCTCAACAGTGCGGTCGAGCTCGATCGCCTTTGTTTTGGCGGACTTTGGACGATCGAAGGCTACAGGCGCGAATTACACAGTCCTAACAGCGATTTATTGGGTTTGTGGCTGCGCGAAATTGAGGACTCTGAATCAAGTCAAAACCGGGCGGGCACGGAGACACCGCCCCTACAGATTCCCCCAACTCTCATCGGTATCGGTTGTTTGTGGGCAATTTTAGAAGAAGCTCACATTATCATGCTGGCAATTCATCCTGAGTTTCAAGGTCGGGGTTTCGGGCAAGCTCTGCTTTGGGCGCTGCTAAAATCCGCGTGTGACAGACAATTAGAGCGGGCTACTTTAGAAGTGCGAGAATCTAATTTAGCAGCAGTGGCGCTGTACAAAAAATTTGGATTTAAAGAAGCAGGAAGGCGGAAACGATACTACGAAGATACCGGAGAAGATGCTCTGGTGATGTGGCGCAGCGGTTTGGAGAAACCGGAGTTTCAGCAATATTTGGCGGTTGAAAAAGTGCAAATTTGCGATCGCTTGCAGAGAGAAAAATTCACATTGGGCGATCGATTTAAATACTTGTGATTCTGAGTGAAGCGAAGAATCTACCGTCTATGTGAGTGTTGCAGTTTGTTGCTGAATCGGGACTTGAACGCAGCGATTAATTTGGTCGAAGTCCCACGAAATCGAGTCAAGATAGCTAATCCTGAATTCACGCCCTCTGACGCTTAATCGTAACCGTATTTTTCAACTATATTGCGAAAAACCGGGTGGTAGCGGGCGTGAACGCGGCTGTAAGCGCTGGTGTCGCCTGGATTGTTAAGAAGAAGTTTCTTGCCAACAGGGTTGAGGTTAGCAGCGATGTAGTGCTGGTGTCGCCTGGATTGTTAAGAAGAAGTTTCTTGCCAACAGGGTTGAGGTTAGCAGCGATGTAGTGCTACTGCAACTAACGAGCAGCAGTTGTTTTTCGCGTGTAGGATGCGATAACGGGCGAACCCTGGTTAGTTCGCGTTAGTTTGGTTAGAAATTGTGTACTGTAGGGCGTTGCTGATTTACGGTATGAAATGCTAAATATGCAAGTCATAGAAACCAGAATCCACAAAACTTCTAAATTTTCAATTTATTTTTTTCATACCCTGATTAAGCCACGCCTGAATTTACTATTCCGATGAAGAGAGGATTTAATATAAGGCAGATTAACCCAGAGCGACGCAGATAGTTTTAAGAGATAAACAAAGCGAGAGGGGGCGGGTTTTTTAGGATTGTTTGCGAGTGTCAAAATCACTACCTAAACCCGCCCTGCAAATATGCGTTTTTTACCAGAAAGCAACAGTCAACTGAAGCTTACTTAGCTTGACAAAAGGTTTCGTAAACCCCATCAAGCAGTAAATTAAGAGCAGAAGTTGCTTTCTCAGCAGCTAACAGTGCTTCCTGTTGTGCTTCTTCAGTTTCACAGACTTGTAACAAAGCTTCGCGAGTGGCTTCGGAGTGGAACTCGTCGGCTTTTTCGTGAACTTGAAAGAAAGACAAAGCTGCTTGTGAATCGATGCCGTAAAATTCCTTTAAACCAGCGATTTTGGTTGTGGAAACTTCGGGGATTTGCGCTTCGTAAGCGTAAAGGGCTGCTAAACCTTTGGCGGGAGATTCGCTGCGGGCTAAGTCTTTGAGAATGCGGACGGATTCGGTGGTTTTTTCTAAGTGTTCGCGTTCGAGAACTGCATTTCTGTCTAAACCCAAACCTTCGGCAAAGCGCAGCCACAGTTCGGGGTGATTTGCTGCGCCTCTCTCTTCTTCTATCAGGTTTTCGAGGAGCATTTGACGAATTTTGATGTCGTCGCAGGCGGCGTGGGTAGCGCTGACGTAGGTGGGGAAATTGTGGACTTGCAGGTAGTATTCTTGTGCGTATTCTTGCAGCATTGCGATGTCTAGTTTGCCTTCGTTCCACATTTGGTAGAATGGGTGTTTCAGCAGGTGGTTTTGGTCGAGAATGCTGTTGAGTTGTTCGAGAAATTGCTGTTTGTTCATAATTGTCGATCGCCCTTAAGGATAGTGCAGCAAACCTGCGATAAAATGGGTTAGTAGTGAGGAATTCAGTCCTTGACTAAAATGTTATCGTAATCTAGCATTTTGTCAAGACTAAATTTTCAATTGTTTGTGTTTGGATCGAATCGTTGTTGATGCTGATATCGCGGGCGATTATTATTAACCGCCATCAAAGTTTTTCGTAGTGCAGACTTAAGTCCGCCACATGAAAGCGCACTGAAGTCAGCACTACGAACCGTTTGTAGTGGGTCGATCGCACGCGATATGACTAAGAATTTCGGATAATTAACTGCTAATTATAGCTGCAATTCGATCGCGCTCCAACTCTCTTCCGATTAGCACTAATTTGGTTTGACGGAGTTCGGAAGGTTGCCAAGGGCGATCGTAAAAATATTCTATACGATCGCCCACACCTTGCAACACCATCCGCATCGGCTTCTTGGGAACCGCCACAAACCCTTTAATCCGATAGATTTCTTCCTGCTGCATCAAGGCTTTCAGCTTTTTCACCAAAGCTTCCGGTTCAAATTCGCGATCGGCAATAAAGAAAGTCGAGTTAATATCATCATCGTGCTCGTGTTCCTCCTCCGTGTCGTGGTGACTCGGGCGGGACTCCAAATCATCCTCAACCGCCGCATTAAATCCCAACAGCACATCAGGGTTAATTTCGCCACCCTTAGACGGAACAATTTTCACACTCGGGCGCAACTCTTGCTGCAACCAGGTTTGAACTTTCTGTTGAGTTTCCGCATCCACGCGATCGACCTTCGTTAACAGTACCATATCAGCACAGGCCAACTGGTCTTCAAACAATTCCTCGATCGGAGTTTCGTGATCCAAACTATCATCAGCCTGCCGCTGCGCCATCAAAGCATCGATATCACCGACAAAATTACCGCTAGCAATAGCTTCGCAATCAACAACAGCAACCACACCGTCTACAGTAGCGCCAGTGCGAATTTCCGGCCAGCGAAAAGCTTGAATCAAAGGCTTAGGAAGTGCCAAGCCAGAAGTCTCAATCAAGATACAATCAATTTGGTCTTTGCGCTTCAATAACTCCTGCATAGTCGGCAAGAATTCCTCTTGAACAGTGCAGCAAAGACAACCATTTGTCAGTTCAACAATATTGCTGCTGACAGTTTCTTCTTCATCGCAAACTTGGCAATCGCGCAGCAACTCTCCGTCAATTCCAATCTCGCCAAATTCGTTAACCAGAACAGCAATGCGGCGGCCTTGATTGTTTTGCAACAAATGGCGAATTAAGGTAGTTTTGCCGCTACCGAGAAAACCAGTGATAACCGTAACAGGAATTTTGTGCATTGATAATTTTGTTTTTTGTTTTGTGATGGGATCTTTCGTTCCCAGGCTCTGCCCATAGGTGAGAATTTAAGACTAAAACCCACAATAAATGTCGTTTTTATGCGAAGTCTAGATCCCCCTAAATCCCCCTTAAGAAGGGGGACTTTGAGCATATTTCTTGCCCCCCCCTTATTAAGGGGGGTTAGGGGGGATCTAGATTTTGATAAAAACAAGAGATCCGGTCGGCTTGACGTTAAGTTGTCACCAATAAGCAGAGCCTGGTAACGAGAAAAGGCTCTAATTCCCCAGCGGCGGAATTTTAGCCAAAACGCCTTTTTTCAGAGCTTGAGGACGCTCTGACCAAGGCAACAAACCATCAGGTTTAGCATAGTATTGACCCGCGCATTCCAGTACAGCCTCGATGCTTTCCGGCTCATTTGCAGGCAAATCACCAAATAGATAAGTGTACTTTCCCACAGCAGCAAAAGACACCGCACAAGAGTGACTGCAAGCACTCATGCACTCAACTTCTTGAATCTCAAATCGATCGCAAAACTCCCAATCTTTAGCAAGTTTCGATAAATCTTCCATAAATTGTTGGCCGCCGCTTTTGCCTTCGCGCTTGCCGTCTTTCCAAATACTAGCGCAAGCAGTACAAACAAACAGACTGTGCTTTGTGCGTACAGCAGCATTAATTCCATCCATCATCCGTACCTCGCAGATGCGTTCAAAAGTGAGTTAGATATCGGCGGGCATTCTGACTTTATAAACCACAAGGGTTTCATTACAGTTGCGGGACAGCGCCGGACTTGCACCGAACTTTCCCCGTTTCCTCTAGCGGCTGCTCCCCGCTAGAACCGATCGCAATTTCATATCATACCGCACTTGGCGCCCTTTTCCAAAAAAGTTATCTTGGTAAAAGCAAGTTTTAATATCTACACACATAAATCAACCCCGTTCTTAGCAAGGATTTTAGTCCTGACATTCCAATTTTTTAAGGATTGAATTCCTGTATAATTGTAAATACGATAGTCCGAGGATGTACTATGACTGCATTAACAGAAATCCGCGAACAAGTAGTTGAGGAAAAAGTTGAGAAAAAAGTACATACTTATTACTCTCCTGAAGAGTATTTAAAACTGGAAGAAATCGCAGAATTTAGAAGTGAATATCAGGATGGCAGGATAATCCCTATGACAGGCGGAACACCAAATCACAATCAAATAGCTCTTAATTTGAGCGGTACACTAAATTTTGCTACGAAAGGACAACCGTATCGAGTATTTATCAACGATTTGCGTTTGTGGATACCGTCGAAGCGGGTTTATACTTATCCTGATGTAATGTTGGTGGCGGGGAAATTGGAGTTTGCTGAGGGTAGGAAAGATACGATTACTAATGCGGTGATGGTGGCTGAGGTTTTATCGCCATCGACGGAGGATTATGACAGGGGCGGCAAGTTTAAGCTTTTCCGTTCTATTCCTAGTTTTCGAGAGTATGTTTTGATCGATCAATACGAGATGCACGTTGAACATTTTTGCAAGACGGATGATAATAAGTGGATTTTGTCTGAGTATGATGGTGCTGATACGGTATTACAATTGAGTTGTGTTGAGTTTGAGATGCGGTTGGGTGATATTTACGACCGCGTGGATTTTGAATCTGAATCTGAGGAGTGAAACTATATGAATGCCTTCACCGATTTTTCAACTCACGGCTATCAAATTGAAAGAGAACTTGGCCACAACAGTCTCGGTGGCAGAGTTACCTATTTAGCAAAAAATACGAACTCTCAAAAATTAGTTGTAATTAAGCAATTTCAATTCGCGCAATTAGGTGCTAGTTGGACAGAATACGAAGCTTACGAACAGGAAATCAAAGTGCTCAAAAAGCTCGCACACCCTGGAATTCCCCGCTATCTCGATGCTTTCGGGACTGACAGCGGATTTTGCATGGTGCAGGAATACAAAAATGCCGAAAGTGCGATCGCCCGAAATTTCTCGCCGCCGGATATTAAACAAATTGCGATCGGCACTTTAGAAATTCTAGCTTACCTGCAATCCCAGAAACCGCGCGTAATTCACCGCGACATCAAACCAGAGAACTTATTAATAGACGAAGACTTAAACGTTTACTTAGTAGACTTCGGTTTTGCGCGCTTGGGAGGCGGAAATATCGCCGCCAGCAGCGTTGTCAAAGGCACAATGGGATTCATGCCGCCAGAGCAAATGTTTAACCGGGAATTAACACAAGCATCCGACCTTTACGGCTTGGGGATAACGCTGATTTGCTTGTTAACTGGTACGAAATCTGCGGATGTCGGTAACTTAGTTGATGCCAATTATGGCATTCATTTCCGGCATTTAGTACCCCCACTGCAGCAGGGTTGGATGAATTGGTTGGAGAGGATGGTAGCGCCGAGATTGCAAGACAGATATTTATCGGCTGCGGATGCTTTAACTGCGCTACAATCTTTGGATGTCAGCAGCTTGCCGAAAGTGAGAATTGAGCGCGATCGAATTCAATTCACGGCTACTGAATATGGAGAAATCTTAACACAAACTATTGCAATTAGCAACCCAATTCCCCATACAATGCTTTGTGGCAGGTGGGAAGTCGCGCCGCATCCGAACGATCCGCCCCACACGCCCTACGACCACTCTTGGATATCCTTTGAACCGCAGGCATTTGAAAGCAATAATATCGAGTGCCAAATCGCAGTCGATACGAGCAAATTGCTGGCAAGTCAAACTTACAACCGCCAAATCATCTTGCGCGCAAATTCGGAACCCGAAACTCATACAATAGAATTGCAAACTACGACAGCCCCGCTGCCCGTACCGCAAAAAACTAATTTTTTGTCGGTATTCAGGCTGACTTTTATGTGCTGTTTGATCTTAGCAACTTCTATGTGCTGTTTGCTGTTAACAGTTTTGATATTTGCCTTGATTGATTCTACTTACCCCTATCTGGAGGGTGACATCTTTTTGTATTCTGGGACTACTACTATCCTGCTTCCAATCTGTTTTACGAGTGGCTTATTGGGATTTTTAGTCGCCGAAATCGCCATTACAGCCCAATCAAACAAATATGATTTTAATTGGTTTCTAGCTTTATGTGGAGGGTTAATAGGATTGATTTTTTCTGGTTTTATTAGCAGCATATTAACCAGTATTTTTTTTGATGCCGCGAAGGGTACGATCGATTATCAATTAATAAGTTTTGTGTATGCTGGGTCAGTGCTGGTTTCGCTCGCAGTAACTTTATTTGGAGCCTTAATACTAGGAGGAAGGATTACGAATGTTACGCTCGAAAATATTACGATAGTAGCAGTAATCATGCTGCTTTTATCATTTTCATTGTATGCTAATAGCTTTAGAGTTTTATTGATTCTAGCGCTGGCATCCCTGATTTACAAGATAGTCAATTCGGTATTTAACAAGCTGATTGACCAGCAGATAGCCCGACAAATTCTTGAAGTAGATGCTACCAAAAGAGCTTTCTTTACTGCCGGATTTTGTATGAGTTTGTTAGTAGCATTTATACTATTTAGAGTATTAGAATTTCAATTAAAATGGGTTGAACCCAGAGAAATATTATTTGTAGGAGGAACGATAATGACATCTCTAGCCGTCACTGGAATTCCGTTAATTGACTCGATCGTTTTTAAACCAAAAAGAATGCTTGCCAACTATCGCAAATCCCGACCAAATTTAATTAAACCGTAAAAACTTGTTCGCAGCAAGGACTTTCAACCTCAATGACTGAAGTCCTCACTACCAACCTTACTAAATATTAAAAGTCTGCATTCCTGCCTGTTGTTGGCGGATTGTTTCGAGAGTTCGCTTTAAATCCCACTTTTAAAAACCTGACTATTAACTATCACAACTCTCAACTACTAACTATCAACTATCAACTATCAACTATTTACCTATGAATGCTTTTCCTGACTTTTCCAACTACGGCTATCAAATAACCCGCGAACTCGGACACAATCGCGCTGGCGGTAGAGTTACTTATCTCGCTACCGAAATTAATACCAAACGTTCCGTCGCCGTCAAACAATTTCAATTTGCCCAAACAGGCGCTAATTGGGTTCAATATCAAGCGTGCGAACAAGAAATTCAGATTTTGCGAGAACTCGACCATCCTAGCATTCCCCGCTATTTAGATTCCTTCCCAACTGCATCGGGTTTCTGCATGGTGCAAGAATACAAAAATGCCCCTTCCTTGGCAAATTCTAACCGCTGGAAGCCCGAACAAATCAAGCAAATTGCTATCTCTGTTTTAGAAATACTCAAATACCTGCAAAATCGGGTTCCGCCAGTCATCCACAGAGATTTAAAACCAGAAAATATCTTAGTAAATGACCGGATGAATGTCAGCCTTGTCGATTTCGGATTTGCTAGAATCGGCGGGGGAGAAGTGGCCGCCAGCAGCGTTGTTAAAGGCACTTTGGGCTTTATGCCGCCAGAACAAATGTTCAATCGGCAGCTAACTGTTGCATCGGATTTATACAGTCTCGGCGCGACGCTAATTTGCTTGCTAATCGGCATCAATTCTACCGAAGTTGGAAGTTTGATGGACGATACCGGGCGGATTAATTTTAAACATCGGTTGCCACAGCTAACTCCAGAGTTTCTTGATTGGCTGCAAAAGATGGTGGAACCTAATTTCAAACACCGCTATCCTTCAGCAGAGGCCGCCTTAAATGCTTTAATTCCCCTCGAAGTAGTTCAGCAGCGTAACAACTTAAAACCGGTATTGATATCAGTCGGAGTATTAACAGCAATTTCTGCTATTTTTATTCCGCTTTTTGGGAAATCTCCCGAACCTCCAACAGCAGTAGATCTCAAACGAGTAATCAACTCAGCAAATTTGAACCCTAAGACTCAAGTAATGTTAACTGACGAATTAGAATCAACGAAACTTAGGGATGTTTGGTCTTTGAAGCAAAAGAAAAAAGTCTATTTTGCTGTAAGTGCTGCTAACTTGGCAGAAGGAGAATATAGAAGTTATTGTAAGGTTGTCAACCCTCAAGGACTATTCGCAGCCCAGAGTCAATCTTATTTAAAAACGACGGGCGATCGATTAAATACTTGGTGCTGGTACAAGTTTAAACAAGATGACAAACCCGGCAATTGGCAATTTCAATTTTACTTAGACGGTCAAAAAGTGACGCAAAATAGTTTCAAGGTCTTACCTTAACTCTGGGGGGGGGTGGCACGGCACTTGGCGGTAACAACGTTGTTCCGGGCTGGCAGTGAATTTCTTTGCCGTCAAAAGTTGGCGGACTCCAAGTTTCTGAATAACTTGCGTTCTCCCGATCGCTCTCGCATGTATCACCAATAATTGTTATTAGATTGCTACCCTTTTCTTTGTAAGCAAATACTGCCCCAGTGTAGGATTTCCCGGGGTTCCTAGAAGTAGGTTTGGCGATCGTGATCGCGCTTTCAAATTGTGCTGGTTCGCGGTGATTGTGCCTAGTTTGAACCGGGCCCATTGATGAGACGATTGTGTAATTATAGTTCTTGGTCTGTTCTTTAAGTCCCAGACCCAATTTTGCAATGGAATCGCTAAATTGACCGTATTCTGCATAGTAATGTTGCTGCCCTTGATAGATGCTTGACATATATTGTGTGGCTTCTAACAATTTCATCTTAGCCGTTGCCGGAGACGGGGGCGGGACGATCCTATTGAGTTGGAAATCGTAACATAACGCCATGATGCCAGCCCCAAGCGCGCTGTAAATTGCAATCCTCGGCAGCAAACAGGATACTGGCAATCTCGATTTTTTACTGGTTTTAGCTACATTGACTGACATTTTTTTAACTGCCATAAAGTACATTTGCTAAGTCTGTAGAGTGCGCGCCGCACACCCTACATACTACAAATTAAGCTGTTTCGTGCTTCCGCCATGCGGGATGCCACAGCAATTCAGCAGTCGATCGCTTCTCGACCATTTCCTTGGTAATCATACAGTTAGCAACATCCTTACGAGAAGGCAACTCGTACATCACATCCAGCATTAACTCCTCTAAAATGCTGCGGAGAGCTCTCGCGCCGGTTTTGCGCCGATAGGCCTCCTGGGCGATCGCCCGCAGCGCATCCGGCTCAAATTCCAACTCCACACTGTCCATCTTCAACAGCTTTTGATACTGCTTCACCAGCGCATTCCGGGGCTCAGTCAAAATCTGCATCAAAGCCGCCTCATCCAGCGGCGAAATCACCGTCACCACCGGAATCCGCCCGACAAACTCAGGAATCAAACCAAACTTAACTAAATCGTCCGGCTGTACCTGTTGCAAAATATCAACAACCCGCTTATCCTTCGCAGCCAGTGTCGAGTTGCTGTCACTTTCAGTTGGCTGAATAAAGCCCAAGGATTTTTTACCCAAACGCTGATCGACTATTTTTTCCAAACCGACAAAAGCACCGCCGCAAATAAATAGAATCTTGCTCGTGTCAACTTGAATAAAATCTTGGTAAGGATGTTTGCGGCCGCCTTGCGGGGGAACATTAACCACCGTTCCTTCCAACATTTTCAGCAGCGCTTGCTGCACTCCTTCTCCCGATACATCTCTGGTAATCGAAGTGTTTTCGCTTTTGCGAGCAATCTTGTCAATTTCGTCAATATAAATAATCCCGCGCTGTGCTGATTCGACATCAAAATCCGACATTTGCAACAGCCGCAGCAAGATATTTTCTACATCGTCGCCGACATATCCAGCTTCTGTTAGCGTTGTTGCGTCGGCTACCGCAAAAGGAACTTCGAGCATTTGTGCCAAACTCTGCGCTAACAAAGTTTTACCGCAACCTGTGGGCCCGACTAGCAGGATGTTGGATTTTTGCAGTTCGACATCGCCGTCGGGGGAAGATTTGCCGCTGTCTTTGGCCTGGTCGGCGCTCAAGCGCTTGTAATGGTTGTAAACTGCGACAGAAAGGACTTTTTTGGCTGAATGTTGGCCGATGACGTGGTTGTCTAAATGCTGCTTAATCTCTGTTGGTTTTGGAATTTGAGCTAAAACAATTTTAGATTTGTTCGATCGACTCGGGCGTCGCGTTCCTTGTCCCTGAGACTCTCGCACCTCTGATTGAGGAATCTGTTGACCAATTGTTTTGCTAGAGTCAAAAAATTCTTCCTCTAAAATTTCATTGCACAGTTCCACGCATTCATCGCAAATGTACACGCCGGGCCCAGCTATTAACTTGCGGACGTACTCCTGCGACTTGCCGCAAAAGGAGCATCTGAGATTGGAGTCATACTTTGACATATTTGCCTCTTACTTTACGGTTGCGGTTGCTTGTTTTGACTGGGGAAGTTGCGGCGGGAGCGATATCTTTGCCCTAGAAAAATTTCTCGAAAGAACACCCAAGCCAGTCTGTCGATTTGAGATACTTCGGCTTCGCGAGCGTACGAGTTTGAGATTTGAGATTTACTCCACAAATAATTTTTTGAAGTTGAACCTTGGTCTAAAACTTGGGGATATACACGAGTTAAGTCAGGGGGCTTGTCTCAATTTTTGCCTGGTCAAGCTTCGCGGTCTCTATTTCTAAGTTAGCACTTTTGAAGCACGGTCATTAGTCGTCAGCCCTGCGACCATATTTTAAATTTTAAATTTTCACTTTCGGGCAAAGCGGCACGGGCTTACCATTTTTTGTAGGGCAAAAATTTGCCTGACATAATTATTTTTACTCGATCGCCTTTTGGGTCTACTTCTTTCTCGACATCCATAGTAAAGTCGATCGCGCTCATAATCCCGTCACCAAATTTTTCGTGGATTACTGCTTTGAGCGGCATTCCGTACACCTGCATGATTTCATAGAAGCGATAAATCAACGGATCTACCGGAACAGCAGCATCCAAAGAACCTTTTAACGGAGGTTCGGTCAGCAACGCAGCCATCTCGCCCGACAGTCCCAAGGCTGAGGCAATTTTCTCTGCTTCATCGATCGATGCCGTAGCTTGACGGTAAATAACCGCAGCAATCCAAACTTCGTCGCGATCCAAAATTTTTTCCAATTGGGCCAAACTAATTCCTTTAGCTTTTTTAGCAGCCAAAAGCTTTTCTGTAATTTCAGAAATTGCCATTAAATATTCTCCAACTCACTGAGGTGCTAGATGTGAAATTTCTCTCACATTTTGGGGATTTTGTCAATAGCAAACCGAAAAAACAAACTGAATTGATAACTCGGAATTTCAGCAAAAGCTGGTCTCGTCAACTTCCACAACTTGCAACAGATCGATCGCAAAATAACTCATAAATGCCCTGCCACAATGGTAGAGTTGGCAGTAGATGCAGTGCAATACACCAACCAAGGCATTGGGCAACATTTAGGCAGAAATTCGATCGCTCCAGCCTGACGCACGGGTGGCTGGCTACCGCAGCCACAACTTCTTTACCGTTCACAACCGGCAACTGAAGTATGGAGATTCAGGTTAAAGATTATAGCATTGAGTACGATCGCGCTGCCCAAACAATCACCTGCTGCGGCTCGTTCCGGCTCAGACAGGCCCAAGAACACGCGCCGATCGCCCATGCTGCTCAAGTTTGTTGCTGACTCCTCGCCAAACACGATTACTTTAGACTTACGAAAGCCAGAATTCTTAAATATTTCGGGAATTAACATCCTCTCAAAATTTGCGATCGAAGTGCGCCAGCAAAAAAATATTCAAATAACCCTAAAAGGCTCTAAACAAATACCCTGGCGGGAAAAATTCCTGAAAAAATTACAGCAGCCGATCCCTTCCTTGCACTTACAATTGGAATAGTAAATCGCAAAAGCTCTATGTGAGTCCCACCCCAAGTCCGAGAACCGAGATCGGGAGACTCAAGTGAAGGCTCGTAAGTCATAGTTAAGCTAGCCCCGAACCTTAAAAAACTTCCGACCCAACTAAAAAATACCAATTGTCAATTGCCATGCAGGAAGAACCATCGAGAGAACAGCTACTTTTGGACGTTCAGCGGCTGAGTGCGGAACTTGAAAACTTGAAGCGCGAAAAAGCTGACCTAGAAATTTTGCTGGAGACTACCACCGAACATTCGGACACGATGGACGCTCAATTGCTCTCTAAAGCTGATGTGGCGCTGCGATCGAGCGAAGAGCAGTTTCGGGCGATCGCCTCAACAACTCCCGTTCCGGTATTGGTTTCTCGCCTCGGTGACGGCTTAATTATGTATGCGAATTCTCAATTGGCTTCTCTGCTGAACATACCCCTAGAAAAATTGATCGGCTGCAGCACCCCAGACTTTTATTTAAACCCGGACGATCGCCCAAAGGTACTAGAAGCCCTCGCCAAAAACGGATACCTCCAAAACTACGAACTCCACTGCAAAAAGTCAGATGGTACTCCCTTCTGGGCCACAATCTCCGTTGAGTCCCTGCTGTTTAACGGTCAACAGACAGCATTGTGCGCCTTGTACGACCTCACCCAGCGCAAGGAAGCAGAACAAACCCTTAAAGAGAGCGAAAAGCGTCTCCGCCGCCAGAGTCTGGCTTTGTTGCAGCTAGGCCGGCAGAGGACTTTCAACAGCGGTGCGCTGAATGTGGGAATTCGCGAAATTACCGAGGCTGCAGCCCGCACTTTGGAGGTGGAAAAAGTCAGCGTCTGGCTTTACAACCATCTCAGATTTGGCAGTCGCTATTCGATCGAACCCCAGCTAAATTTTATCAACCGAGCGATCGCCCGCAGCCAAACAGAATCACTCGATCCAGAAACCGCCGCCCGAGAAGAAAACCCAGATTTGGTCAATCATTCTAAATTTAAAATCTCCAACCTCAGATTAGTTTGTCTCGACCTGTACGATCGCACCAGCGAGAATCATTTGAGCCGCCAGCCCCTATCGGCGACAAGCGATTTACAACTTTCATCAATCTTAGATGATGTCGAAGGCGACACACCGGGCGAAAACTTAGCTGAGGACAAAGCATTAAAAACTGCGCCCAACACTTCAAACTCGATCGCCACAAATTTGTGCCACTCATCTCCGGTAGCCCAACACTCCCCCGCGCTACCGAATCCCAACAAACCAAACTCATCTATATTAAATGTAGCAATCAGGCTCGGCGGTCAGATCGTAGGCATCCTCTCCTTGGAACACGGCGCGCCCCGCCAGTGGGCTCTGGAGGAACGCACCTTCGCCGATTCTTTAGCAAATTTGGTCGCGCTGGCGATCGAAGGATTTGAACGCCAGCGCGCTCAGGAAGCACTTTCCAAAGCCAAAGCCCAGCTAGAAATGACCGTCGATCAGCGCACCGCTCAACTCACCGCCGCCAACAAACTGCTCCGCATCGAAATTGCCGAGCGCAAAAGAGCCGAAATAGCCTTGCAAGAAGCCTTACACAAAGCTGAAGCAGCTTCCAGAGCTAAAAGCACTTTTTTAGCCAATATGAGCCACGAGTTGCGAACACCGCTCAACGCGATTATCGGTTACAGCGAAATGCTACAAGAAGAAGCACTCGAATCAGGACTAAAAAACATCATTCCCGATACCCAAAAAATTCGTAACGCAGGCAAACACTTGCTGACTTTAATCAACGACATTCTCGATCTGTCTAAGATAGAAGCAGGTCGGATGGAGCTTTATTTAGAAGAATTCGACATCGGTAATTTAATAGAAGAAGTCGTTGCAACTTTGCACCCTTTAGTGGAAAAAAATCACAATCAATTGCAGGTTTCTTACTCTCCGAATTTGGGAATTATGTACGCAGATTTAACTAAAGTCCGGCAAATTCTCTTCAATTTGCTATCGAATGCCTTGAAGTTTACCGAAGGTGGAACTGTGCTGCTGAGTGCGACTAGGGAAGCAGCAGGGGGTAGCGATTGGGTTTATTTGCAGGTATCTGATACGGGCATTGGAATGTCGGTCGGGCAGCAGCAGAGTTTGTTTCAACCTTTTGTGCAAGGCGATGCTTCGACTACTCGCAAGTACGGCGGCACCGGTTTGGGATTGACGATTAGCCGCTTGTTTTGTCAGATGATGGGCGGCGATATTAGTCTTGATAGTCAGTTGGATGTCGGCTCTACTTTTACTGTTAAATTAAAGGCACAAGTTGAGATTAGTCATTAGTCATTGGTCATTAGTCATTAGTCATTAGTCATTGGTCATTGGTCATTGGTCATTAGTCATTAGTCATTGGTCATTGGTCATTGGTCATTGGTCATTAGTCATTGGTCATTGGTCATTGGTCAAGCGATTCTCAATGACAAACTCCTAATAATATCATGTTCGGTGGATTAAATGCAATCAATAAAGTCCACACTACGAACCCTTTTTGTTGTGGTAATCGATCGCACTTAATCTAGCAGTTCTCACAAAAATGAGGTATCAATCCCTCAATCCCCCAATCGAAAATCGAAAATCTAAAATCCTGAGCTTTTTGAGACAGGCTATATGAGCTATTCCTAAAGACCTATCCCTAATTATCATAATCTGTTAATTGTGACACCGATCGCGATCGACCTCTGTTGCTCATCACACAATAATATTTGTTCCCAGCTTAGAATATCTTATTATCCTAAACTTTTGCCGTCGCCCGGATCTAGCGCCTCGCTGCATTATTCAAAAGTCGCACCTCAATCAGATTGAGGGGGGATTGCTTGTAGAAAGACAATTTGTTAAAAATAATGCTAGGGTCGCTAACCAGTAGAAGGCAAAAGTTAACAGGAAATCAGGAATTCTCACAGGCTTAAGGAGGCAGAAACACCATAGGTGTCTTTTGCCGAATCCGAAGGGCCTTCCAACAGCAGCCTCTACAGGCTTCATAGCAATGCCGCCTTCAACAGCGCGCAAGTTATCAGAATCAAAGGAGTGCATCTATATGTCGATTAAACCTTGCAGTCAACCGCTAAACACAAATCCTTTCACTTGTCATCGCGATCCCGCTACAGGCAGGTGGACTACTGTAATCGCAACAGTTGAGAACCCTTCCGCAACAGACTCTAGTTGGAAAGCAAAAGCCGAAAGCGAAAACGCAGGTAAAGCAGAAACAACAATTCCTGTTTCGCCTACAATATCGTTGCCGAACAAACGCCTTTCCTTCTCATTGCCTCCCTTCAAAAAGCTGGCTAAAAAATCTGTTGTCACTCTCAGCAGATAGCCATCGCCCCGGGCCGGATCTAGTTTCCACGGTTACGCCCGGGCTCGCGCCCAACAAAAAAAACAACTTAATCAATAGCATAAATTGCCAAAAAGCGATATACTGCCAGCAAACTTTCTCCTTGAAGATCCGTGAAGTATTTGCTCGATCGCTTAGTCCAACTGATCTGGACAAACCGACCAATTCGCCAGCGGGGAACAGTCATCGTTGCCATCCCCTTGATTGGTATGTTTGCCTCACTAATCGCAATTTCAGGACTCCGCGAGAGTGCCATACAGCTCAGAAATCAAGCAAATACTAACAAGGAAATACTTAACGAAACCAACCGCTTGTTAACAGGGATAGTGGATGCAGAAACCGGAATTCGCGGTTACGGGTTAACGAAGCAGCGCGAATTTCTCGAACCATATTTAGAAGCAAAAAAAAAATTGCCTCCGCTGTTAGCTAAACTCAAGTTGAGGGTGGGGAAAAATCAACCGCAAGCTCAGGAATTTGCAGAAATTAAAACAATTACCGAACAACACATCAATTTCTTGCAAAACACTTTAAAGCAGCTCGATAGTTCGGCAACAAGAGTGCCGTCGCCAGAAATAAATCAGGTGTTCGGTATAGGCAAATTGAAGATGGATAAGCTGCGCGATAAAATTGATGCGTTTGGTGAAGCAAACAAAGCTTACCAGAACGTTCAAGAGCGGCAAATACGGGAGTTGAGAGATTTAACTAATTTCCTGCAAATAGGTGGTTTGCTTGTCGGCTGTTTGGGTGCCGTGGCTTGCTGGTATTTATTTGATAGTTTAGAGAAGGAATTGAAGAAGCGGGAAGCTGGCTTAGAAGAAAGCAAAACTCGCATTCAAGCTGTGGTAGATAATGCGGCTGACGCGATCATTACTTTGGATGAACGGGGAAATATTGAGTCTTTTAATACGGCAGCCGAAAAGATTTTTGGCAAAAGTGCCGATCGCGCAATTGGCTCGAACCTGCGCCGGCTGATAGCTCAACCGCAACCGCACTGCAGCGCCGGAGATTATTCGATCGAATATTTCACATTAAATCCTAATGCTAAGCTGACAACTTACCAGCAAGAAACAATGGGACTTCGCAGCGACGGAATCAAGTTTCCGATGGAGTTGGCCATCAGCGAAATGCGTCTGAAAAATCAACACTTGTTTATTGCGATTTGCCGCGATATCAGAGGAAGAAAACAAACTGAAGAAACTCTCCGCAAGCAAGCGCAAATGCTGGATTTGGCGAACGATACGATCGCGGTACTAGACTTGAAAGGGGAGATTTATTATTGGAATTTGGGGGCGAAGTTGCTCTACGGATGGCGGAAGTCGGAAGCAACCGGCAAAAATATTCACGATATTTTGCAAACTGAATGGAAGCAGCCTTTTGAGCAAATTCAAAAAATGCTTTTTGAGCATGGTTCTTGGCAAGGAGAAATGGTGCGAACCAAGCAAGACGGCAGAAAAATAACGGTAGCCAGCAGGTGGACTTTGCAGCACGACGAGCAAGATCAACCGGTGGCAATTTTGGAGATCAGCAACGATATTAGCGATCGCAAACGTTCAGAAATTGCCTTAGCTGAAAGTGCCCTCCGGTTTCGCCATACTTTTGAACAAGCGGCAGTCGGCATGGCCCAAACCACTGTAGAAGGCAAATTTATGTTAGTCAACCAAAAACTTTGCGAAATTTTGGGCTACAGCCGGAAAGAATTGATGCAGAAAAAAAATCAGGAGATTACTTTGCCGGAAGATTTGGCAAAGGAATTAGAATTTTTGCGCCAATTGTTAGCAGAAGAAATTGATAATTATTGTGTAGAAAAGCGCTTTGTCCGCCCAGACAGAGAGTTGGTGTGGACAAACTTGACGGTTTCGCTGCTGCGAGAACAAAATGGCAGTCAATTTTTGATGTGTGTGATAGAGGATATTAGGGAACGCAAACAAGCTGAGGAATCCCTTAAGTTGCGCGCTAGAGAGTTGAGTTGGACGGCGCAGTCGCTGGCTCAAATGACGAGTGTTTTGAGAAAGCGGAATCAAGAATTAGACCAGTTTGCTTATGTGGTTTCTCACGACTTGAAAGCGCCGCTGAGGGCGATCGCCAATCTCAGCAGTTGGATAGAAGAAGACCTCAGCGAGTCCATGACAGAGGATACTCTGCACCAAATGAACCTGCTGCGCGGCAGAGTTCACAGGATGGAAGGATTGATTGAGGGACTGCTGCAATATTCCCGCGTCGGGCGCATTCAAGTAGCTTCAGAAACTGTAAAAGTTGAGAATTTATTAGCAGAAATTATTGATTCTTTGGCACCGCCGGCGGGATTTGATGTGAAAGTTGAATCGGGAATGCCAACTTTTGTCGCCGAAAAATTGGCGTTGCACCAGGTTTTTGCTAATTTAATTAGTAACGCTATCAAGCACAATCGAGCTGAATCCGGTGATGTAAATATATCCGTTACAGAGTTAGATGATTTTTATGAATTTTCAGTAGCCGATAACGGGCCGGGGATTGCTGCTCAATATCACGATAAAGTTTTTGTGATTTTTCAGACCTTGGAAGCTCGCGATAAAGTTGAAAATACTGGTATTGGTTTGTCGCTGGTGAAGAAGATTGTGGAAGGCCAAGGGGGCACTATTTCGCTGGAATCTGCGGAAGGTGAAGGAGCAATTTTTAGATTTACTTGGCCGAAGCAACCTGTTAGCAAAGAGGGAAGTGACACAACTTTAAATCTAGTAAATGTGGGGCGTGGATAGCGCACCGCAAACCTGATAGCGACCGTTTAAGCTGCATCGCAGCGGATTTCGATGATAAATCCGTCGGGATCGTAAAAGTAAATGCCGCGTCCTGTAGCGCGCGTGACGGGGCCGCTGTCGATCGCAATTTGATGAGATTTTAGCACTTCGATCGCGCGATCGAACAAATCGCGATCGATATCAAAAGCCAAGTGGTTGGCGCGAGTAAAAGCTTTCTCCGGGTTCGGGTTTGGCGGTTCCAAATCTGGCTGCCAAAATAAGTCAATTACAGTCCCATCTGGGGTGATGAAATTAGCCACTTTACCCGCTGCTACCATTTCTGTTAAACTTGCGGGAATTTCTGCACCTGTG
The DNA here is from genome assembly GCF_036700745.1 of Microcoleus sp. S36a_B3. NCBI lineage: Bacteria > Bacillati > Cyanobacteriota > Cyanophyceae > Oscillatoriales > Microcoleaceae > Microcoleus > Microcoleus sp. S36a_B3. The sequence goes on from NZ_JAUBPN010000010.1 coordinate 82,319, forward strand.
AGTTCGTGCAAACCGAGAATTGTACCGTAAAAGTAGCGGGAAGCTTTCATGTCCCGCACGTTTAAAGCGATATGGTGAACGCGGCGCAAATTCCCCGGCGCGAGGGCAATTTTGACGGTGTTTTCGCTAGTTTGCATGGTTGTCAATTGCGAATGTTATAGAAGAAGTCATTAGTCATTGGTCATCTTACCCGCTCGCGACTTGTGAGCCAGCGTCTTGCCCGATCGCGAAGCCGAAGGGAGCCGAAGCAAGTCGAATGGTGGTCATTTTAGCTGCTCGCGAAGTCAAAGGGTAGTCATTAGTCATTTTAGCCGATCGCGAAGTCGAAGGGTAGTCATTGGTCATTAGCATTTTGTAGATACTGTCTTGATCTGTCAAGGGGGAGTGAGTAAATAGGGCTTGCTGAATAAGCCTAAAACCCTTACATCAAAAGACTTTGGTTCGTTTAGGCGCTGATAATGTTTAAGACTATAGCAATCCTAAATCATTATCTAAACTTATTATGATATATAGCTTTTCAAGCTCTCATAGGAGGTACTATTTGGGATAGAACATAGGCCTCCGTGGGCATAGGGCATACCTCACTTTTGTGAAAACCGCTATAATTATATGCAATAATTGATTGTGACAATAAAAAGATTAATAACTTACAACTGCCACAGAAAGATAAGAAAAAGAAAGAGCGGCGTTAGAATCTTTCATTAAAAGCGATCGAACTGTAAGAGAACTCAAGCGAGCAATAGCTGTAAGGATAGCTATCAAAGGTAAGCTCTACCATGAAATTAGCAAAATATGGCGTGTAAGTAAATTTTTTATTGGTTATTGGAAAAAACAATTTAAAACCAAAGGCATCGCAGGAATCAAACTAGGGTATAAAGGGTCAAAAGGATATTTAACATCTCTACACAAAACTGAAGTAATCGAAGGGCTAAAGAATAAAGAATATTGGGATTTTGATGAGCGAGTTACTTATTTAGAGCGAGAATTTGGTGTCAGCTATAAATCTAAACATAGCTATTATGAACTCTTATCTCTGGCGAAGATCATCTGGAAAAAAACTCAGAAAATCAATCCCAAATCTGAACCCGAACTGGTAAAAGAAAGAGGGAATAAATTAACAATATTTTAGCCAAAAACAAGGTTGGTATAGAATCTAGAGAAATAATAGTATTTTTTTTAGATGAATGTCATCTACTTCATGGCGATATTAATGGCGAAGCTTGGGCTCGCTCCGATCTAAGAATTGTAGTCCCAATTACCAATCAAAAAAATAGACAAACTTATTTTGGCGCACGCTCATTATCAAACCAAAAAATTCCATGTTAAAGTTTATAAATCTGGGGATTTAAAATCAACATTTTAATTCATAAAAAAATACTTACAAAATAAATACAAAGAGCGGAAAATTATCTTGATTTTGGATGTAGCTATTTATCATAGATAGGGAGAATTTAGAGATTATTTGTCAGAAGTTAATCGTGAGAAATAACCTGATGATTAATCCATCACTTGTATTTTATTTACTCCCAATGCTCTCGAACAGAATCCCGTGGAAGCTATTTGGTTACAATCTAAAAATTTTTTACGAAAGTATTGGTATTTATGTAAGTTTTTTAAGATAATTAAATTTTTGTTTGAGTTTTTCACAAAGGAACATAAATTTGATTTTCCCAAAATCCATCAGTACACCTATACATAGAAAATGATTGAAGATTGCTATAGTAAGGAATAATCCCAAAAAAGGGGCAACTCGCGTCGCCCCTCATCTATTTAAGCAACTGTAAAATTACACTTCCACAGCAATCTTTTGTTCCGAAGCCTCCGGCGAATTCGCTTCACTTGGCGGCACAACTTGCCAGAACTTAGGCAAATATTCCGACCAATTTGCTAAAATTTTCTCAGCTTTCTTGCTGCCAGTTCGATCGCACTGAGCCTCAATCAACTCCTTCAATTGCGCCTCCCCAGCCGCCGTACAAACGCGCTGCATCTTCACAATCTCCCCGTTGACATGAGCCGGGAAACTGCCATCTTCATCGAGGAAATAAGCCAAACCGCCAGTCATTCCAGCGCCGACGTTGCGGCCGACTTTTCCCAACACGACAATTACACCGCCAGTCATGTACTCGCAGCAGTGATCGCCAGCACCCTCAATGACTGCTTTCGCCATCGAGTTGCGCACCGCAAACCGTTCGCCAGCTTTACCCGCAGCCAACAGAGTTCCCCCCGTCGCGCCGTACAAACAAGTGTTACCGACGATCGCATTTTCAGAAGCATCATAAGTCGCACCAGCCGGCGGTGCGATCGCGATTTCGCCACCGTGCATTCCTTTACCAACGTAGTCGTTGGCTTGGCCTGACAGTACCAGCGTCATCCCCGGCAAGTTGAACGCGCCGAAGCTTTGGCCCGCGCTACCAGTGAAATTGAGGGTGATTTGACCGCTAAAGCCGGTGTTACCGTGTTGCTGTGCGATCGCACCACTGATTCTTGCGCCTACAGTGCGATCGGTATTCACCAATTTTACACTCTTGCTAACAGTGCCGTGATTGGCGATCGCCCTTTGAATCTCAGCATCCGCCAGCAAATCGTCGTCTAACACAGGCCCGTTGGTGTTTACGTCGCCGTGGATCAAGAAAGATCGATCGCTCTTAGTATCCGGTAACTTGGTCAAACAATCCAAATTAATCGCTTGGGTTTTAGTTAGTTGCACCCCCTCGCGCATTTTCAGCAAATCCGCGCGGCCGATGATATCTGCGATCGACTTATAACCCAATTTTGCCAGCAAACTCCGCACTTCTTGTGCTACGAAATAGAAGAAATTAACCACGTGTTCCGGCGTTCCGGGGAACCGTTTCCGCAAGTGTTCTTGTTGAGTTGTCACGCCCACCGGACAACTATTCATGTGGCAAACGCGAGCCATAATACAGCCTTCTGCAATCATTGCCACCGTGCCGAAACCGTACTCTTCGCCGCCCATCAAAGCGCCTACAATCACGTCCCAGCCGCTTTTAAAGCCACCGTCAACGCGCAGCAAAACTCGATCGCGCAATTTATTTTCCATCAGCACCCGGTGAACTTCTGTCAATCCGAGTTCCCACGGAGAACCTGCGTGCTTAATCGAACTCAATGGAGAAGCACCAGTGCCGCCATCGTGGCCGGAAATTTGAATCACATCAGCATTTGCCTTGGCGACACCAGCGGCTACAGTCCCGATGCCGACTTCCGACACCAACTTCACCGAAACTCCTGCTTTCGGATTGATTTGGTGCAAGTCAAAAATCAACTGCGCCAAATCCTCGATCGAATAAATATCGTGGTGAGGAGGAGGCGAAATCAGCGTCACACCCGGTTTTGATCGGCGCAAATAAGCAATGTACTCGCTCACTTTCGCCCCCGGCAATTGACCGCCTTCACCCGGTTTCGCACCTTGTGCGATTTTAATTTCGATTTGTTGGGCGTTCATCAGATACTCAGGAGTCACCCCGAAGCGTCCCGAAGCTACCTGTTTGATGGATGAAGAAGCTGTATCGCCGTTCTGCAAACCTTTTAAGTGAGGTAGCGTTTGTGATAAACCTGCTTCGCTCACATCGTTTAGCACTTTGTAGCGCACCGGGTCTTCGCCGCCTTCGCCGGAGTTGGATTTGCCGCCGATGCGGTTCATCGCAATCGCTAGCGTTTCGTGGGCTTCCGGGGACAAAGCGCCGAGAGACATTCCGCCGGTGGCGAAGCGCTTGACCACATCTGCTACAGATTCTACGTCTTCGATGGGAATGGAAGGGCGATCGCTCACAAAATCCAGCAAATCCCGCAAAGCCGTTACCGGGCGGTTTTCGAGCAGTTTCTTGTAAACCTCGTAGTGATCGTAAGCCGTGTCAGAATTTTTGACACCCATGGGTGTCATTTTTGGTTCGGCCCCATTGCCGTTACCGTTAGTCTGAGCCTTAAAAGTAGTCACAGCCTTGTGCAAAGCCTTCGCCATTTCCGGGCTGTTCATGTGATATTCACCACCGCGGCGGTACTGCACAAAGCCGTAATTTTCCAGCTTTTTGAGGTGCAATTCTGGGAAAGCCTGACTGTGGAAAGACATTACCTCGTTAGCCAGTTCCGCCACACTCAAACCGCCGATCCGGGAAACAGTGCCTTTGAAGCCCAAATCTAGCAAATCGCCGCCAATGCCGATCGCCTCAAAGATTTGCGCCCCTTGATAGCTAGACAATAGCGAAATCCCCATTTTCGACATAATCTTCAGCAGCCCATTTTCCACCGCTGTGCGGTATCTAGCTTGAGCCTGTGTCACTGTAATATTGGGAACTTTGCCGTGCTGCATCAAGTTTTGAGTCTTGCTGTCAGACCACCAAGCGCGCACGCTTTCCAAGGCCAGGTAAGGGCAAACAGCCACCGCCCCGTAACCCAGCAAACAAGCGAAGTGGTGAGTGCTCCAACATTGCGCGGTATCGACAACCAGCGAAGTTTGCATCCGCAGCCCGACGCTAATTAAGTGGTGGTGAACCGCACCAACTGCGAGGAAGGGCGGAATATAAGTGCATTCTGCACTCAATCCAACAGCATAAGATTCGCCTTCGGCCTTCGAGACTCGATCGCTCAAAATCAGAATCCTCGAACCCTCGCGCACCGAAGCAGCCGCCTTTTGACAAAGTTGCTCGACTGCGGTTTTCAAACCGCCAGGCCCGGCCGAAATTTTGTAAAGCGTTGATAATTCGGTAGCTAGGAAAGACTTTTGCTCTTTCAAGAAAGACAGTTCAGCGTCGTTGAGTACGGGGGAATCAATTTTCAGCCGCTTGGCATTTTCCGGCACTGCTTGCAGTAAATTGCCCCGCAGGCCCACACTCATCGTCAGCGACATCACCATTCCCTCGCGCAGGGGGTCGATCGGCGGATTTGTCACTTGAGCGAACCGCTGTTTGAAATAGTTGTACAGCAACTGAGGCTTTTCTGACAACACAGCTAAGGGAACGTCATCGCCCATGCAGAAAGTCGGTTCTTTCCCAGAACTCGCCATCTCGACGATTACCATGTCCAAATCTTCGGCTGTATAACCGAAAGCAGTTTGGGTTGCTAACAGCGTTTGCGAGTCGAGGGTTGGGGTTTCCGCAAAAGGCTGCGGTTCCAAGGTCTCGCGGTGTTTTTGCAGCCATTCACCGTAGGGATGCCGCTTAGCAATTCGCTGCTTGAGTTGCCAATTTTTGAGAATTTCTTGGGTTTGCAGGTCAACTGCAATCATTTGTCCTGGCCCCAAACGGCCTTTTTCGACAATATCTGCTTCGGGAATATCGACAACTCCGGCTTCGGAAGCCACAATTACCAATCCGTCTTTAGTAATGCAGTAGCGGGCCGGCCGCAAACCGTTGCGATCGAGCGTAGCACCTACTTGTTTGCCGTCGCTGAATACCAGCAGTGCGGGGCCGTCCCAAGGTTCTTGAATGCCGCTGTAATATTCGTAAAAATCGACAATTTCGGGATAGGTCGCCAAATCCGGCTGATTTTTGTAAGCTTCGGGCACCAGAATTGTCAGGGATTCCAGGGGGGTGCGGCCGGAGTGCACCAACAACTCCATCACGTTGTCCAAGTTTGCCGAATCGCTGCTTTCAGGATTGACAATTGGGTTGAACGTGTCGATATCAGCTTGACTCCAATTCGGGTGAGCTAAATTGGCTTGCCGCGCCTTCATCCAGGTAATATTGCCCAACAGCGTGTTAATTTCCCCGTTGTGTCCCAGCAAGCGCATCGGCTGGGCTAAGCGCCAGCGGGGCAGGGTGTTGGTGCTGAAGCGCCGGTGATAGACGGCAAAGGAGCTTTTATAAGCGGGATTTTTCAGGTCTGGGTAAAATTCTGCTAGTACGGCCGATCGCACCATGCCTTTATAGACGATCGTGCGGCAGGAGAAAGAGCAAGTATAAAAGTCTTCGCGGGTGAAGTTGGGGCGATTTGACAGGGCGTGTCCGATCGTGCGGCGCGCCAGAAATAGCTGCCGATCGAGTTCGTCTCCGGTTAAGTCCGGTGAACTGACAATTACTTGTTCGATTTGAGGTTGATTTTCTAGCGCTTGCGGGCCCAAAACCGACGGTACAATGGGAACTTGGCGCCATCCCAAAAGTTTCAGCCCGCGCTCGGCCAGAACTTGCTCAACCACCTGCCGCGCTATAGTTGCTTGAAATTTATCTTGAGACAGAAACAGCATTCCCACGCCGCAGTTTTCCCGTGCCGGAGGCACAATTCCCTGTTCGGCAAACCAAGCATCCAGCAATTCCCAAGGAATCGCGGTCATCAAACCCGCACCGTCGCCGGAATCTTGGTCGGCGCTGCAACCGCCACGGTGTTCTAAACAAGTTAAAGCTGGGAGTGCTTTTTCAATAATCGAGTGCGTAGCTTCGCCGCTTTGGTTGGCAATAAACCCCACACCGCAGGCATCTCTTTCTTCCACTAACCAGCTTTGGCCGGCATAGGGAGTTCCTCGCTCAGTCTGATGCACGTTTCTGTTTGGATCGATCGTGTTACCCATGTTGATTGAATGTTATTTCCGTGATTGTGTGGTTGATGCGTTTTTATAGCTCGGAGAGAGAAGGCTGCCGAGTGGTGGGATCTTAGTAAATCTTGAAACAGCACATAGCAAGCTGATTTAGATAAAAATTTACGTCGATGCTGCCTGCACTGAGGACTGAAACCCTGTTTGCCAATTTTAAATTATGTCGCTCGCATCCTCTCGGAGATGTCTCCTAGAATACCCTGCTGTGAAAAAACAGTGATTCTTTGGGCGATCGCCGCCCTGCAACTAGATACATTGCAGGGGATTCCCTACGGGATAGCTGCGCTTCGCGAGTTTTTTGTGTGGGTTTTTCCTGAGTTCGGAAGGGTAGCCTTGCGGACTCAGGTAGATAGTAACTTTAGCGTTATTTTGCTTGCTGCGCTGTTGAGTTGCTTTCGTCAGCGCCCGCAGACACAAAAACCACCTGCCCGCTCAGTCGGTAGGTGCAATGTAGCAGCGCGGTTCACAACTGGTGAAACCTGTCTTATTGTGAAGTCAACTCTCAAGCCGCGAACATCAAGTTTATCAAAAAATTGATAAAATTTCACCCATTACAGTCAGAGTTGGGGTGCAAGTCTTATAAGCGATCGTCCAGAACCCCGGCTAAGATGGCTTGCCGAAAAAGGTTGACAGTTGTCCCTAACCCTAATTTGTATTTTTTTAGCTACAAACGTTCGTTTGTAACTCATCAATGAAGGCTATTTCAAGGATTTCTGACAACTTGGGAGTATCTGGTAGAGCCAGCGCCACCTTTTTGAATCAAGAATCTCAGTTTATTTAGGGCCGAGAGTGTCAAAAATTATCCCATAATTATGCCACGCCTATTAATGGGCTTCTGAAGTTCCTCTTCCCTGAACTGCTGTTGTTCCATCAGCTTTAGCTAAGTCATTTTCTACTTAGTCTCAACTGCCGTATCAACAGCTCTTACATAAAATATTAAGTCTTGTTGTTCAAATAGCTCTTTCATAAATTGCTCTCCCAAATATGTTAAGAAAGATGTAATTCAAGCTAGAGCACGGGAGATAGAGCGACAATAGTAGATAGCAACTATAAAAAGCTTCAGGCTTGACAAAAACAGTAGGAATACGTAGGTATGGGTAGCATAACAAATCTTTTTCTAGGATATCACATAAACGAGCAAATATACGCAGGCACTCGAACTCTAGTGTATCGCGGTCTTCGCTCTTCAAATGGGCAGCCGGTCGCGATCAAACTACTGCGAAATAACTTTCCCTGCTTCAACGAACTGGTTCACTTCCGTAACCAGTACGTCATTGCTAAAAACTTAGAGATCCCCGGCAGTGTCAAGGCATACAGCCTGGAAACTTACCATAACCACTATGCTCTGGTGATGGAAGACTTTGGCGGAATTTCCTTAAGTAGCTACCTCGCTAGTTTAGTGTTCGCCAGCAAGGAACCTCTGGAAGGCTTGCCCATTAACGAGTTTCTTCCCATTGCAATTCAAATTGCCAACTCGCTTGATGGACTGTATCGCCACCACGTTATTCATAAAGACCTCAAACCCGCCAACATTCTAATTAACCCCACCAGCAAAGAAGTCAAGCTGATTGACTTCAGCATCGCCTCACTGCTACCTCGCGAAACCCAAGAAATTCAAACTCCCAACGTCCTCGAAGGCACTTTACCTTACATATCTCCTGAACAAACTGGGCGAATGAACCGAGGCATTGATTACCGCACAGATTTCTACTCGTTAGGAGTAACATTCTACGAATTACTAACAGGAAAATTACCATTCCAAACAGACGATCCAATGGATTTGGTACACTGCCACCTCGCCAAACAACCACTCGCAGCCTCAATTATCAACCAGAGAGTTCCATTGGTGCTGTCTGAAATTGTTAGCAAACTGATGGCAAAGAATGCTGAAGAGCGCTATCAAAGCGCCCTAGGCCTGAAGTTTGATTTGGAAACTTGTTGGCACGAGTGGCAAGAGACAGGGGCGCTGACTAACTTTACAATCGGGGAGCGAGATTTGTGCGATCGCTTCATCATCCCCGAAAAATTATACGGTAGAGAAAGCGAAGTATTCTCCCTGCTATCCGCCTTCGAGCGCGTCAGTGGCGGCAGCACAGAAATGATGCTAGTGGCCGGTTTCTCCGGCATTGGTAAAACCGCCGTCGTCAACGAAGTCCACAAACCCATCGTGCGGCAGCGCGGCTACTTTATTAAAGGCAAATTCGACCAATTCCAACGCAACCTCCCCTTTTCAGCATTTGTCCAAGCTTTTCGCGATTTAATGGGACAATTGCTATCGGAAACAGATGCCAAACTAGAAAAATTCAAGTTAGAAATTGTGGCAGCTTTGGGCGATAGCGCTGGGGCGATAGTTGAAGTCATTCCCGAACTCGAACGTATTATGGGGCCGCAACCGCCAGTCCCCGAACTTTCGGGCAGTGCCGGTCAAAATCGCTTCAATTTGTTGTTGGAAAAATTCATTCAAGTCTTCACAGTAAAAGAACATCCTTTAGTGATTTTCTTGGACGATTTGCAATGGGCAGACTCAGCATCGTTAAAATTAATTCAACTGCTGATGAGCGATATTGATAACCGCTATCTCTTATTAATTGGGGCTTATCGGGATAACGAAGTGTTTCCAGCGCATCCATTGATGCTGACGTTAGCAGAGATTCAAAAAACCGCGGCCCAGGTGAATACTATTACCTTAGCTCCCCTCGATCGAGCCGACGTAAATAGTTTAGTTGCCGATACTCTAGCTTGTTCTAGAGCGTTGGCTCTACCTTTGACAGAACTCGTTTATCAAAAAACCCTAGGCAATCCATTTTTTAGCACACAATTCCTCAAGTCTTTGCATGAAGATAGGCTAATTGAATTTAATTGTGAATCTCGGTATTGGCAGTGCGATATCGTCCGAGTGCGAACCTTGGCACTAACAGATGATGTAGTAGAATTCATGGCACTTCAGTTGCGAAAGTTGCCAACCAGGACACAGTTCGTTTTAAAGTTAGCTGCTTGTATTGGCAGTCAGTTCGATTTGGCGACCTTAGCAATTGTTGATGAAAATTCGCCAGTAGAAACCGCAACAGCTTTATGGAAGGCGCTGCAAGAAGGATTGATTTTACCTGTTAGCGAGGTTTACAAGTTTTATCAAGGAGAGGGAAATAGCGAATCGGTAATTGGGAATGGGAATGAATTTGATCAATTATCAATTACCCACGACCAATTACCCAAATACAAGTTTTTACACGATCGCGTTCAACAAGCAGCCTATTCCCTAATTCCCGATGACCAAAAGCGATCTACGCACTTAAAAATCGGTCAACTGCTGTTAAAGAATACGCCTGAAGCCGATCGAGAAGAAAGAATTTTTGATATTGTCAACCACTTGAATGTGGGAGTTGAGCTAATTACCCAAGAGGCACAACGGGAGCAACTAGCACGGTTGAATCTGGTTGCTGGAAAAAAAGCCAAAGCTGCTACCGCTTATACTGCAGCGGTTGAATATTTCAATATTGGCAGGAAATTACTGACAGAAAATTGTTGGTACAATCAATACGAACTAACCTTGGCATTGTCTACAAAAGCAGCAGAAGCGGCCTATCTCAGCGGTGATTTTGACCAGATGGACAAATTAGCATCAGTCGTGGAAAACTGCGCCAAAACGCTGCTGGACAAAGTAAAAGTGTACGAAGTTCAAATTCAAGCTTATATAGCTCAAAACAAGTTACTAGAAGCAGTTAATACAACGCTACAAGTCTTAAAGGTGTTGGGAGTCGAATTTCCTTCTCAAGTGAACCCGTCAGATATTGAGCAGGCACTAGGGGCAACTGCATCAATTTTCAAGGGGAAGCGAATTGAGGATTTAATTGACCTACCTCAAATGAGCGATCCCTATAAACTAGCAGCCATAAGACTTTTATCAATTATCTTTACTCCTGCATATATAGCAGCCCCAGAACTGGTGCCTTTGACGGTGTGCAAACAAGTAGATTTATCCGTTCAATATGGGAATGCTTCCGTGTCTCCCTTTGCTTATGCCAATTATGGTCTTCTGCTTTGCGGAGTTGTAGGAGATATTGATTCAGGTTATCAGTTCGGTCAATTGGCTTTAACTCTCGTGTCAAAGTTAAATGCTCAAGAAATTAAAGCCAAGACACTCCTCATAGTAAATATATTTATCCGACCTTGGAAAGATCATCTGAGAGAAACCTTAGAACCTTTACTGTCAGTTTACTCTAGCGGACTGGAGACAGGTGATTTAGAGTTTGCTGGCTATGGTCTACTAATGTACTCGTGTTTCAGTTACTTGAGTGGCAAAGAACTGACTGTCCTTGAAAGAGAGATGGCAACTTACAGAGATGCTGTTGATAAAATCAAGCAAGAAACACCGCTTCATTATATAGAAACCTATTGGCAGGCTACATTAAATATGCTCGGCAAAAGTGAAAGTTCCTGCATTTTAAAGGGTGAAGCCTGCGACGAGCAAATTACGTTACCATTGCACCAGCAAGCAAACGACAGATTGGGTGTTGCTTACATATATTGGAACAAAGTTTTACTTAATTACTGGTTTGAAAATTACTCAAAAGCGATGGAAAATATTGCTTTAGTAGAAAATTATTTAGACGCAGTGATAGGATTACCTGCTGTTCCTATCTTCTATTTCTACGATTCTCTAGTGAGGTTGGCGGTGTATTTTGATACTCCACAGTCAGAGCAACAGGGTATTCTTGACAGAGTACAAGCTAATCAAGAAAAAATGCAGAAATGGGCGCATCATGCCCCCATGAATTATCTGCACAAATTCTATCTAGTGGAGGCAGAACGGCAGCGGGTTTTAAACCAAAAAATAGAAGCGATCGAAATGTATGACAAGGCGATCGCCCTCGCCCAAGAAAACGAGTACATCAACGAAGAAGCACTAGCTCACGAACTTGCCGCCAAATTTTACTTAGAATGGGGGAAAGAAAAACTTGCACAACCCTATCTAATCGATGCTTACTATGCCTACGCTCGTTGGGGAGCAAAAGCAAAGATTGATTATCTAGAACAGCGCTATCCCCAATTGCTTGCTCCGATCCTGCAACAGGAGCGAACTCGCCAGTATCCAAGCGAAACAATTCATACCTCCAGCCATAGTGAATCATCCCTATCTAACACGAATAGAACACTTATCGGTAGCACTAGCTGCAGTTCGGAATTAGTAGATTTGCCGACAGTTATCAAAGCTTCTCAAGCTTTATCTAGCGAAATTCAACTCGATCAATTGCTCACTACCCTGATGCAAGTGGTGGTGAAGAATGCCGGAGCACAAACCGGAGCATTAATTTTGAATGAAGAGGGAAACTGGAAGATAAACGTCCACTGCACAAACCGTCAAGACTGCCTTCTGCAATCTATTCCGGTTGAGGAGAGCGAAGTAATTCCTCTAACCCTAATCAACTACGTCAAACGTACAAAAGAAACCCTAGTTTTGGATAATGGTAGCACTCAACCAAGATTTGCATCTGACCCCTACATTCTCCAACAGCAATCTAAGAGTATCCTCTGCACTCCCATCCTTTATCAAGGCAAAATGATGGGGATTTTGTATCTGGAAAATAATCTAGCAACAGGAGTATTCACGCGCGATCGCGTCGCCATCCTCAACATCCTCTGCTCGCAAGCAGCAATTTCCTTACAAAACGCCCAATTGTATCAACAATCTCAGGATTATGCCCAAAAACTAGAGTCCTCTATCCACAATCTTCAACAGATGCAACTGCAATTGGTGCAGGGTGAGAAGATGTCTGCTCTCGGAAATTTAGTCGCAGGGGTAGCCCACGAAATTAACAATCCCGTAGGCTTTATCGCCGGCAATTTGCAACCCGCTCAAGAATACGTGGGGGATTTATTCCACTTGATCGACTTGTATCAAGAAAAATTTCCGGCTCCGGGAGTGGAAATTGAAGCAGAAATTGAGGAGATGGACTTGGAGTATTTGCGAGAAGATTTGCCGAAATTGATTAGCTCAATGAATGAGGGAGTCGATCGCATTCGTAATATCAGTACGAGTTTGAGAACGTTTTCTAGGGCTGATAGCGATCGACCAGTTTCTTTCAATATTCACGACGGACTTGAAAGCACTCTGCTGATTCTCAAGCACCGTTTAAAAGCGAGCGAGTTACGCCCTGCTATTGAAGTTGTGAAAGAGTATGGTAACTTGCCCCTAGTGAAATGCTTTCCCGGACAGTTGAACCAGGTATTTATGAATGTGCTGGCTAATGCCATTGACGCTCTGGAAGAGTCAAATAAGGAGCGCAGTTTTAGTGAAATTAAAGTCCTACCTAATCAAATCACGGTTCAAACTGTTCTGAGCGAAGATAAAAATCAGGTTTTGATTCGGATTAAGGATAATGGAGTGGGGATGTCGAAGGAAGTCAAGGAAAACATCTTTAACCATTTATTTACAACTAAGGCTGTGGGTCAAGGAACTGGATTGGGATTGTCGATCGCCAACCAAATTGTTGTGGAAAAACATGGAGGTACGTTACTCGTGAATTCCTCCTTGGGGCAGGGTTCGGAGTTTGTGATTTCTATTCCGGTATGAGCAGTTCGTGCTAGACTTTAACGCAATTAGCGCCGTTTAGTAAGAAGAAACATAGGGATATTCCGGGTTGCTATATACCTATAGCAATCCTTGCAGGAGTCGTAAACTTTTTACCCTGCCCCAACCCTCCCCTTGCTAAGGAGAGGGAGTAAGAAATTCACAAATGATTTACGATTGCTATATTCGTTTAGGATTGAAATTGTGAGTTGTAAGTTGTGATATCAATTCCGGTTGCACTCTTTATGTTAACGGTTAACAGTCAACAGTTAACAGTTAACAGTCAACAGTTAACAGTCAACAGTCAACAGTGAATTTAGTATTCCGATGCTAACGAATTTGATATGAAATGTAATTTGTCTTATTGGCGTTCAATATTGTCAGTCTCGATTTTACCTGTACTGGCGATCGCCCAGTCTTTGCTTTGGAATCAACCCGGAATAGCGCAAGAGGCTTCGAGTGGGAGAACTTCTAGTTTTTCCTCCAATCCATTACACAATTTATTGCCCTCTTCCTTGTTCCTGAATCGTGAATTAACGGAGGTCAATTTGGCTCAATCTGTACCGCCAGTTGCCAGAATTAAACAAGGCCGCCAAGTGTCTCTCAACGGCCGGATTCTGCCCTTAGCTTGGACTGTGCAGCCAACAAACAGCACTTCGGCAAATTTCCGAACTTGGATTGCTGATGTGGGCTTGATGCAGAGTGCGGGAGTGGATTTGCTCAACACCGCCGACAGTAACAAACAACCGGTGCAGTGGTTTTCGGTATCTTTCACCGATGCTAAAAGTTTGACAGCCAGGGCAACAGGCTCGTATCGCTACTTAGATGTTACAGATTTTGCTAAACTTGCAGGCTGGCAGATATCTGCTGAGGGGAATGTTCTAAAAATTACTTCTCCAACTGCCAATATTACCGGCATTCGGCAAGCAGCGAGAGAATGGGGCGATCGCACAGTGATCGATCTCGATCGCCCCGCCCCCTGGCAAGTCAACTTCGTCGATACACCGAGCCCGTCCCCAACAACCCCACCGCGAGACACTCCCGACGACCCCACAAAGCCCGCTATCCCGCAGCAGACAGCGCCCCCAGCCCGAAACCTCGAAACACCAGACGACCCGACTAAACCCGCGTTCTCGCAGCCGCTAGCGCCCTCTGCACCGATCGCCACTCAAGAATGGTCGATCGCGATCGATGCCAAGATCGATCTCACTTCGATCGATCGCGCTTTTGCAACCAGCAAACAAGTGCGATCGTTAAAAATCGAACCTGCGGGGAATCAAACCAAAGTCAAGGTACAAATTCCATTAGGTTGGCGGCCACAAGTTTTCAGTTTAGGAAATCCCAATCGATTAGTTATCGACATTCGCCCGGATTCCCTAGTAGAAAAAAACATTCTTTGGGCTCCGGGCGTGCGGTGGCGGCAGCAATATCAAAATTTAGGAACCGCTCGTTTTCCCGTAGTTGGGTTAGAAATTAATCCCCGCCAATCCGGTGTCACAATTAGACCGCTTTTGAGCAATCCGCCGACAGATCAAGGTACTGCACCTCTATTGCAAACAGCAGAACTTTCGGGAACTGTGGCTGCAATTAATGCCGGATTTTTCAATCGCATCAATCGATTAGCTTTAGGCGCGATTCGGCGGGAAAATAAATGGCTTTCCGGGCCAATTTTGAATCGGGGGGCGATCGCTTGGAACGATCGGGGCGAATTTGCGATCGCTCGTTTGACTTTGCAAGAAACTTTAATAACTCCTGCAAATCAACGTTTGTCTGTTTCACAGTTAAATAGTGCCTATGTGACATCAGGAATCGGCCGCTACAATCCCGATTGGGGAAAAACTTATACTCCGTTTTCTGATAATGAAATAGTTGTGACAGTTGCGGGCGATAGAGTTGTCAGTCAATCTCCCGGAGGCGCGCCGGGAACAACAAATTTCCCGATTCCAGCAAACGGTTATGTTTTGGCTTTGCGTTCCAATTTTTCCCCTGCTTCTCAATTAACTGCTGGCAGTTTATTGCGTTTGGAAACTAACACAATTCCGGCAGATTTTAACCGTTTTCCTTACATTCTAGGCGGCGGGCCGGTGTTGGTACAAAACAGTCGAGTTGTTTTGGATGCTAAGGCGGAAGGGTTTAGCGATGCCTATGTTCGACAGACGGCGATTCGGAGTGCGATCGGGCGAACTGCTGCGGGGAATTTGCTGATTGTAGCGGTGCACAATCGCGCGGGCGGGGCGGGCCCAAATTTTGCGGAACTGGCGCAGATATTGCAGCAAATGGGTGCTGTGGAGGCTTTAAATTTGGATGGGGGAAGTTCGACGAGTTTGTATTTGGGAGGGAGTTTGCTCGATCGCCCGCCGTCTACTGCTGCGAGAGTCCATAATGCGATCGGTATTTTCATTCAACCATAAATTGACTGATATTGTAGGGGAGGGTTAACCCTAATTTAGGCAGCTTAATGACAATCTAAATAAACCCGCCCTTCTAGGAAAAATCTTCCCAAAATTTGGAATTTATCGGCGATCGTGTGGGGTAAAGGTAGGTCAAGAAATATCAGGTTAGATCGTGTCCGGTAGATTACCATAACAAACATGGTTAGTAGTGCGGACTGAAGTCCGATCGATTAACCTGCGCGTGCGTGCGGTTAATCGATCGGACACGATCGAAAAAAAAACAGCAGTCCAGACTGCAAACCTGGTTCGATCGCTATACTAGATTTTTGAGGCACTAAGTATAAAAGCCCGAATCACCCACTCCCTTACTTCCTCCGAGTTCCGATCGGCTGACAAAGGTTTAAAATCAATACAGTCCTCTGCTGCCTTGCTTTCAGCAAGATTTAAGCATAATTACCCTGCAACCTCAGAATAATCCTTGTGCCAGATAATTCCCAGAACCGCCCAGAGCTGGATCTGAAGACCATATTTCCATTCGAGCTAGATAACTTTCAGAGAGAGGCGATCGCCGCCCTCGATGCAGGTAAATCCGTTGTGGTGTGCGCTCCCACAGGCTCCGGGAAAACGTTAATCGGCGAATACGCCATCCATCAAGCACTTTTCCGGGGGCGGCGCGTGTTCTACACCACTCCCCTAAAAGCTCTCTCCAACCAAAAGCTGCGCGACTTCCGCAGGCAATTTGGAGACGACAGCGTAGGTTTGCTCACGGGCGACATCTCTGTCAATCGAGATGCGCCGATTTTGGTGATGACTACGGAAATATTTCGGAATATGCTCTACGGTACGCCGATCGGAGCAGTCGGCGCTTCCCTCACCGGAGTCGAAACCGTAGTGCTCGACGAATGTCACTACATGAACGATCGCCAGCGCGGTACAGTCTGGGAAGAATCGATCATTTACTGTTCCGGCGAAATTCAACTGCTCGCCCTCTCAGCCACCGTCGCCAATAGCGACCAACTCACAGACTGGATTAACAAAGTTCACGGGCCCACACAGCTAGTCTACTCAGACTTTCGACCAGTACCCCTGCAATTCCACTTTGCCAATCAAAAAGGCATATTTCCCCTGCTAGACGAAACCGGCAAAAGAGCTAATCCGCGGTTAGTCCCCAAAAAGAAGCAGCAAAAAGCAGAAAGAGGCAGCATTCCCACTCCCAGTTTGACCGATGTTTTGTGCCGGTTGGACGATCGAGATATGCTACCAGCAATCTACTTTATCTTCAGCCGTCGCGGGTGCGACCAAGCAGTCGCAGAAGTCGGAAATTTATCCCTGGTTAACGAAGCCGAAACAGCCGAACTCAAACGCATCATTGACGATTTTTTACAGCGAAACCCAGAAGCAGAACGCTTCGGTCAAAAAGAAGCACTTTTAAAAGGCATCGCAGCCCACCACGCAGGCATTTTACCCGCTTGGAAAGGCTTAGTAGAAGAACTCTTTGGCAGAGGTTTGATTAAAGTCGTATTTGCCACCGAAACCCTCGCAGCCGGCATTAATATGCCCGCCCGCACCACAGTCATTTCCACCTTGTCCAAGCGCACCGACAAGGGACACCGACTGCTAAACGCTTCAGAATTCCTGCAAATGGCCGGTCGGGCCGGTCGCCGTGGGATGGACGAACTGGGGCACGTTGTCGCAGTTCAGACGCGCTTTGAAGGTGCAAAAGAAGCCTCTTATTTGGCAACAGCCAAAGCCGACCCCCTCGCCAGTCAATTTACGCCCAGCTACGGCATGGTGCTGAATTTGCTGCAAACTCACACGATCGATGAAGCTCAAGAGTTAGTAGAGCGCAGTTTCGGTCAATACCTGTCTACCTTGTACTTGCAGCCGCAGCAAGCAGAATTAGACCGACTGGAAACAGAATTAGTGGCGATCGACAAATCCCTGGCGGCCGGAGGTAATGTCTCTTACCTAGAAAAACAACTCGCCGATTACGAAAAATTGCAGGGAAGACTCAAAGAAGACAAACGTTTGCTCAAAATTTTATTGCAGCAAGCAGAAGAAGCGCGCATTAAGGAGATGTCCGTAGCCGTGTCTTTTGCAGTGCTCGGCACGGTTCTGAGTCTCAAAGGCAAGCACGTTCCGACAGCCAAACGATCGCACGCAACCCCCGTACCCGCCATCTTAGTTGCCAAAATCGCAGGTTCGGGCCAAGCACCAAACTTGGTGTGCTTGGGTAAAGACAACCGCTGGTACATCGTCGCCATTAGCGATGTCGCCACCCTCCACGCCGAACTACCTCGCTTGAGTGTCGCAGATACCTTGATCCCCCCGGCCGAACTGACTCTGAGACTCGGCCAGTGTCGCTTGGGAACCGAAGAAACCGTGGCAATTGCCCGATCGATCCCAGAATTGCCCGCACCGGAACCGAGCCCGGAGGCGATCGAGCAACTGCAGAAAATCGCAGCCCTAGAAGATCGACTAGAAATTCACCCAGTTCTAGAATGGGGCAATCCCGGTACTTTGCTCAAACGCCAGCGCCGCCGGGAAGAATTGAAAAAAGAAATCCGCAAAAGCGAACAAGACTTAGAAAAGCAGCGAGCTCGCTATTGGGAGCAATTTCTCAACTTAATTGACATCTTGCTAAACTTCGGCTGTTTGGAAAGAGTAATTTCGGCAGATGGAAACCGAGACGACTCCTCCGACAGATTAGTACCCACAGTTTTGGGTCAAGCCTGCGCCGCCATTCGCGGCGATAACGAACTGTGGCTGGGTTTGTCCCTGATGTCTTCAGAGTTTGACGAACTCGACCCCCACCACCTCGCTGCTGCTTGCGCGGCCTTGGTTACAGAAGTTTCCAGGCCTGACAGTTGGACTCATTACTCGCTGTCGCCGGAAGTTTTAGCACCTTTGGACAACCTGCAAAAAGGCCTGCGCCGCCGGTTGTTTCAAGTGCAGTACCGCCACGAAGCTGCGATCCCGATTTGGCTGGAACGGGATTTAGTGACTTTGGTGGAACAGTGGGCTCTGGGTGTGGAATGGCTGGAACTGATTAGTCATACGAGTTTGGATGAAGGAGATGTGGTGCGAATTTTGCGCCGGACTTTGGATTTCTTGTCTCAGATTCCTCATGTTCCTCACGTTTCGGATTCTTTGCGGAGGAATGCTTGTCGGGCGATGCAGTTGATCGATCGATTCCCGGTAAATGAAACTGCAATTCAGTAGTGAAGGTTCGATCGTTCGGACTAAAGTCCTGATTTTTGCGGACTAAAGTCCGAACAATCGAACCTTTTTTATGGCGGTTGTTCGATCGCGCGCAATCTGAGTTTAGGATAAAATTTGCGATCGAATGCGCTCCCATCCTCAGCGGGCGATCGTATATTTTCCCGATCGCACGTTGCACGACAGAAGAAAAAATTGTATGGTGCGGATCGATCTAAATTGTTATTAAAATTTTATTAAGCGGTGTGGTGGGTAATTCTCGTGTCAATGCAACAGCTCAAAAGAACCAGTCAAACGCCTAAAACCATCTCTCAGACTCAAAAAAATCGCCTTTTCACCTTCTTGCAAAGAGTCTTGATTGGAACCCTAGCGAGTACATTACTAAATACATTCATTCTATTTCCCTCACCCAGTTTCGCCGAAGTAGTTCTGGGCGTTGTTCGCAGTTCCGAAAATTCTCCTGACTGGGTGAAAATTACCACGCGCCTCTGGGAAAGCGGCATTGCTTACAAACCAATTAATCTCGAAGAAATCAAAAGTACGGCGGATTTAGCAGGCGTTAACGTCCTGTTTTTGCCCAACATAGAAACTTTGACCCCGGCGCAAATTAAAGTTTTAGAAGCTTGGGCATCCCAGGGCGGCCGTTTGATTGCTTCTGGCCCTGTAGGGCGCAGTTCCCCGGCTTTGGTGCGCCAATCTTTACGATCGCTCCTTGGGGCCTATTGGGCTTTTCCGTTAACCCAGCCGGCGGTACCACAACCGCGCGCGCGCTGTCGGGATCTCGCCTGCAATACTTCTAGCAATTGGATGCCGGCCCAACAACAAAACGGCTCAGTTCTAGGCGGTGTCCTGATTCCCGCCGACGCCAACAGTCAAACAGTCGCGACTTGGAAAAATAGTTCCGGTTCCTCGGCGGCGATCGCCACCGATCGCGCTACCTATCTCGGCTGGCGCTGGGGTACCGACGGTTCGTCAAATTTAGACAAAGCTTGGCTGCAGGCCTCGATCGCCCGCTGGGGAGGCACAATCGCTGCCTCCTCAGCGCAGCCAACAGCGGCATCCCCCCCGCTGCCAATCCCCCCCAACCGAGTCTCTAGAAACACCGCCCCTGCGCCGCGCAGTACCCCGCTGAGTACACTTTCTCCTGCTCCCTCGCTTCCCGAACCAGTCCCCGCAAATTTTACAGACCCTTCAGATCAGTCAGCGCCGGCGGGTTTGGACGTGCAGGCAAATTCCAATCAGCCGATCGTCAGCATTGAAGCCTACTTGATGCGCCAAGAACTCACCAACCTCCTCGGTAGGTTTGAAAGCGCCTTGACAGCATCTAATTCCGGGAATACCGCCGTCAATCTCAGTGCTCCTAACCCCGCTCAACTCGTGGCTGGAAGCAACAGTGCCGGCGGCCCAGCCGCCATTCGTCCGTCTGTGATACCAGGGACTATGATGCGGGCGATCGCCAACGCGCGGGAGGTTTTGCAAAATTTTGACCAACTCCTGCAACAACAAAAATACGCCGAGGCCAGACAGCAGTGGGTGCAAGCGCGCCAGTTACTCTGGCAAAATTACCCCCAGGAAGGGCCGCGCGTCGGGGCGGAAATTCGGGCGGTTTGGCTCGATCGCGGTACGATCGTGGCCGCTCGATCTGAACAAGGTTTGGCCGCAGTGTTCGATCGGCTCGCCGCCGCTGGTATCAATACCGTTTTCTTTGAAACTGTGAATGCCGGATATCCAATTTATCCCAGTCAAGTTGCACCCCAACAAAACCCCCTCACAGTTGGCTGGGACCCGCTGGAATCTGCTGTTAAATTAGCCCACGAGCGAGGCCTGGAACTGCACGCTTGGGTTTGGATTTTTGCCACCGGAAATAAACGCCACAATGCTTTAATTGGTCAACCTGATTCTTATCCTGGCCCGGTGCTTTCCGCTCATCCAAGTTGGGCAAATATTGACAATAAAGGACGCATCCAAAATCCTAATGACGGTAAATTTTATATCGATCCAGCAAACCCGGAAGCGCGCAGTTATCTACTCCAAATTATCAACGAAATTGCCACCCGCTACAAAGTAGATGGAGTACAGTTAGACTACATTCGCTATCCTTTTCAAAATGATAACGCGGGTTTTACCTACGGCTACGGTGCTGTGGCGAGGCAGCAATTCAAACAGTTGACTGGTACAGATCCAGTGAATATTTCCCCCAAGGACGGCAGTTTGTGGCGGCAGTGGGTTGAATTTAAAACTAATCAAATTAATAGTTTTGTCGCTGAAGTTTATCGGCTTTTGGGGTCGAATTCTCCCCGCACAATTCTGTCGGTGGCGGTGTTTCCTCACCCAGAAAGTCAGCGGATTTACAAAATTCAGCAAAATTGGGAAGTTTGGGCCCGTCAGGGTATTGTAGATTTGATTGTGCCGATGACTTATGCTTTGGATACTAACCGACTTCAGCGCGTTACGGAACCGTTGGCGAAGGAACAAATGCTCGGTTCGGCTTTGATTTCTCCGTCGGTTAAGTTGTTGACTCTCCCGCAAGTTGTGGCGATCGACCAAATTCAAGCTTTGCGCGATTTGCCGACAGGGGGCTATGCTATTTTTGCGGTGGAAAGTATCAGCAGCGCCATGCAAGGCTTTTTTAACCGCACTCAAGGGCGAGGGGTGCGTTCTACGAATGCTGCAGAACCGATTCCTTACCGGCAGCCGTTTGCAGCCGCGGCTTCGCGCTATACTGCTCTCAAGCAGGAATGGAGTTTTTTGTTGGCTAACAATCAGTTGCAGGTGTCGGAATCTGAACTGAAAGTTCTCCAAAGTCGATCGGATGAATTGGCGCAAGCTTTGAGCAAATTGGCGGCAAATCCTTCGGGTGAAAGTTTAGCGACGGCTAAAAGATTGTTGGCAAATTTTCAATCTCAGTTTTCATCTTTGATGCGGCTGCATTCTCGGGACAATAGCTATCAGGTACAAACTTGGCAAAATCGTTTGGAGAGTTTGGATATGCTGTTGCGTTACGGCGAAAGGGTGGAGTTGAATCGCAAGTAAAAGCAGTTTTAGGGGGGCCGGCAGCTACCGATAGGGCGATCGCGCCCAATCACCTGTTCTCCGCAAAAATACGGTATATTAATATTAATGAATGCCTGTACGTTTGTCAAAAAGGTAAAATCCCAGCCCTGCACTCATAATAATCTCTCGGGAGCATCTGGGGCTTTGTAAAAAGTCCCAAATGCTCCCCACTTTTTTTTAAGTAAGTAACCGGATTCAATAAAACTAGCTCGTCTATCGCTCCAAAATTTTAACATCTACTAATTTCACTTGCCAATTTCAATTATTCTTAGGATGAATATGTTTCCTAAACCGCTGAATCGCTTTGCCACCAAAATGTTAGGTAAAGTTCCATTACAAACAGTGCTCGTAGTGCCTTTTTTAGTGCAAATTGTCGGCACCGTAGGAGTTGTCGGTTGGCTATCATTCCAAAACGGTCAGCGGGCGGTTAACGATGTAGCAGCTCAGTTGCGGGGAGAAATTAGCGATCGCATCAAAGACCGCATGGAAAACTATATGTCAATTCCCCACATTGTCAATCACCTCAACGTTCAAGGCATAAAATTGGGGCAGTTGAACCTCGAAGAAAAACAAAAATTAGAACTTCATTTCCTCGAACAAATTCAATATTTTGATACAATAAGCATCATTTACGTAGCCACAGAAAATGGAGAACACTCTGGAGCAATTCGCACTAAAGATCGGATTCTCATCTCTGCTGCTGACAAATCTACTGGCAATAAATTAGCTCGATATACTGGTGATTCTCAAGGAAACCGCGTTAAATTAGTAGAAATATCTAATAATATTTACGACCCGCGAATTCGTCCTTGGTACGTAGCAGCGGCGCTCGCAAAAAAACCTATCTGGAGTCCAATTTATACAGACTTTTTGACAAGAGAGCTAGCCATTACTGCTGCTATGCCTATTTACGATGCTGCGGGGAAGCTGTTAGGAATAGCTGGCAGCGATTTGCTGTTTTCCAAAATTAAACAATTTCTCGTCAGCCTCAAAATTGGTAAATCTGGGCAAACTTTTGTGATGGAAAGATCGGGAATGTTAATTGCCTCTTCAACGGCGGGCGAAGAATTCGCAGTGGAAGGTAAAGAAGCAAAGCGCGTCCAAGCTTCAGTCAGCAAAAATCCCGTAATTCGCCTAACCGCACAGCATTTAGAAAAAACCTACCAAAGCTTAGCTAAAATCAAAAATTCTCAACAGCTTACTTTTGATATTGACGGAAAGCGCAATTTTATGGAGGTAACTCCTTTTAAAGACGATCGGGGGTTGGATTGGCTGATTGTCGTAGTTGTACCAGAGTCCGACTTTATGGAGCAAATTAACGCCAATACCCGCACGACTGTTTTGCTGTCGGTTGCAGCTTTGATCGTAGCGACAATTCTGGGAATTTTTACTGCTAAATGGGTGGTGCAGCCGATTTTAAAATTGAATGCAGCGGCGAAAGCTTTGGCAAAGAATGAATGGGATACAAAGCTCGCTCTGAATCGCGAAGATGAACTCGGAGAACTTGCGGCTGCTTTTAACAGCATGGCAGAGCAATTACAGCACTCATTTACTTCGATTTTAGAAAGCGAAAACCGAGTAAAACAATTTCTAAATGCAGTACCGATTGGCATTTTTATTGTCGAGCCAAATGGTCAACCTCACTATATTAATCCTACAGGGGAGCAACTTTTAGGTCAAGGAATTATAGCAGCAAACTCTGAAAATTTGCGACAATCCTACCGAGTTAATTTAGCTGGTACTCAGGAAATTTATCCAGCGGAGCGCGACCCAGTTTTAAACGCTTTGCAGGGCAAAAGTGTCACTGTTGATGACGTTGAAATCTACTTGACTGACAAAATTGTTCCCCTGCAAGTTTGGGGCACTCCTATTTACGACGATCGAGGCAACATTATCTACGGAATGTGCGCTTTTCAAGATATTACTGAACGCAAACAGGCGGACAAACTGTTAACCGAATACAACCAAAATTTAGCAGTACAAGTTGCAGAACGTACCGCCGATTTTGTGAAAGCAAAAGAAAAGTTTTCTAAGGCTTTTCGTTCCAGTCCCAATGCGATTACGATCACGAGAATCAGTGATGGTAGTCACATTGAAGTTAATGACAGCTTTTGCCGGATGATGGGCTACAGTCACGATCAAATTATTGGAAAAACAGCGGTTGAACTGAATTTTTGGGCGACTTTGGCAGAGCGCGATCGGATGATTCAAATGTTAAAAAATAAAACGGCTATTCACAATTACGAACTCAGGTTTCGCAATAAAAGCGGTACAGAAAGAACGGCGCTGCTGTCTATTGAAACCATCGAAATTGACGGAGAACCTTGTTTTCTGTCGATTTCGAGCGATATTACCGATCGCCAAAAAGCAGAAAACGCTCTCCGGGAAGCCGAAGAAAAGTACCGAAATATTTATGAAAACGCTTTAAACGGCATTTTTCAGACTGCTGCTGACGGACAATACATCAGCGCTAACCCCGCTTTAGCTAACCTCTACGGTTACGAATCGTCGCAAGAACTAATCGCATCCCAGCCGAATTTCAATAACCAGCTTTATGTAAATCCCAATCGCCACGACGAATTTATTACGCTGATGAACGAGTACGGAATACTGGCTAACTTTGAATCGGAAATTTACCGCAAAGATGGCAGCATTATCTGGATTTCTGAAAATTCTCGCGCTGTCTGCAATGTCGCCGGAAGTCTACTTTACTACGAAGGTTTTATTAAGGATATTACTGATAGCAAACAAGCGGAAATCAAAATGCAGCAGGCGAAAGAAGCGGCTGAAGCAGCAAACAAAGCTAAGAGTACATTTCTCGCCAATATGAGTCACGAATTGCGATCGCCCCTAAACGCAATCATCGGCTTTGCTCAAGTCATGCTCCGCAGTAAAACTATGTCTCAAGAAAATCAAGAAAATGTCGGAATTATCCTGCGGAGTGGCGAACATTTACTATCTTTAATAAACCAAGTTTTAGACTTGTCAAAAATCGAAGCAGGACGTACTACTATTTATGAAAAAAACTTCGATTTATACCGATTAATAGACGATTTAGAAGATATGTTTGCGCTCAAAGCTGAGGAAAAAAGCTTGCATTTAATCTTCGATCGAGAGGCGGAAGTTCCCCATTATATTTCCACCGATGAAGTCAAATTGCGCCAAGTTTTAATTAATTTGCTCAACAATGCAATTAAATTTACTTCCGAAGGGGGAGTGTCGGTGCAAGTCAAAGCAGGAAGAGGAAAGCTACACAAAAACAGCCTTAACCAATTGCCCGGTCGCTACTGGCTGCATTTTGAAGTTCAAGATACTGGTGCAGGTATTGCTGCTGAGGAAATTCCTCATTTGTTTGAAGCGTTCGTACAGACACAAACAGGTAAAGATTCTCAGGAAGGAACTGGCTTAGGTTTAGCGATCAGCAGACAGTTTGTACAATTAATGGGAGGTGAAATTACTGTT
Organism: Microcoleus sp. S36a_B3; assembly: GCF_036700745.1. Classification (NCBI taxonomy): domain Bacteria; kingdom Bacillati; phylum Cyanobacteriota; class Cyanophyceae; order Oscillatoriales; family Microcoleaceae; genus Microcoleus; species Microcoleus sp. S36a_B3. The sequence continues at coordinate 107,556 of NZ_JAUBPN010000010.1, forward strand.
AGCAGCGAGCTAGAAAATGGCACAATATTTCAGTTTGACATCCAAGTTCATCTGGTGGAAACTGCCGATATTGAAAGCAAAAAAACTCAAGTTCGAGTTGTTGCCCTCGCACCCGATCAGCCGCGTTACCGCTTGCTAATTGTGGACGACAAACCCCTGAACCGTCAACTTTTGGTAAAACTTCTGAGTCCGCTCGGATTTGAGTTGAGAGAAGCAAGTAATGGTAAAGAAGCGGTGGATATTTTTATGGAGTGGGAACCGCATCTGATTTGGATGGACATGAGAATGCCTGTGATGGACGGGTACGAGGCAACGAAACAGATTAAAACTACAACTAGCGGGCAAGCAACGGCGATTGTGGCTTTGACTGCTAGTGTTTTGGAGGAAGAACGGGCGGTGATTCTTTCGGCCGGTTGCGATGATTTTATGCGTAAACCCTTCCGAGAAGAGGATATCTTTGTGGCAATGGGTAAACATTTAGGAGTACGCTATATTTATGAAGATTCAACTGCCGTCAGCGCGACAGGTTTAGGGGACTCAAGTCAAGATATACTGACACCGGAGGCGATCGCCTCTGTTTCCGACGATTGGATGGCTCAATTCAAGCAAAATATTTTGAGTGTGGACATGGAGGCGATCGCCAGTTCGATCGCACAAGTTCGCACTGTCAACCCCTCTCTTGCGGACGCGCTTCAAGACTGCATTAATAATTTTGAATACGACAGAATTTTAAACACAATTTCTCGCAGCCAAAAACAGTAAATACCCAATGAATTCAACTTTGACTAACATTAATCGAGCTAATATTTTAGTAGTAGATGACACGCCACAAAACCTGCGATTGCTGGCAGGAATATTGAGCGAAAAAGGCTATAAAGTTCGCCCGGTTCCCAACGGCAAACTAGCACTTTCTGCAGCTCAAAAAATGCCCCCAGATCTAGTGTTGCTCGATGTGATGATGCCAGAAATGGACGGTTATGAAGTTTGTCAGCAGCTTAAAGATTCTGAAATCACAAAAGATATTCCGGTGATTTTCATCAGTGCGATTAATGACGTGATGGATAAAGTCAAAGCTTTTGGAGTTGGGGGAGTGGACTTTATTACCAAACCGTTTCAAGTTGAAGAAGTTTTAGCCCGGATCGAAACTCATTTAAAAATTTGTTCGCTACAACAAATTTTGCAAGAAAAAAATCAAGATTTAGCAACTGCGATCCAGGAACTACAAGCCACCCAAGAGCATTTGATTCAATCGGAAAAAATGGCTGCACTAGGACAACTGATTGCCGGCATTGCCCACGAAATCAATACGCCCCTGGGCATTATAGGTTCCTCTATTGATAACATAGCTAATTTTTGGGACGATAATTTACCCAAAATGCCTCAATTTTTTCAAGAGATTTCTGAAGAAAGTAAAGGTTACTTCTTAAGTTTACTTTACCGATCTACCAATCAAACAAATTTATTTACCAGTAGGGAGAAACGCAAATTTAAGCAGCAGTTGATTAGAGATTTGACTGCAGAATCGGTTCCAACCCCTGATGAAATTGCTGATACTTTAGTTGATATGGAAATTTACGACAACATAGAACAGTTGTTGCCATTTTTCAAATTGCCTGATTGGGAAGTAGTTTTCAATACTGCTTATCAATTTTCGAGCTTTAAAAAAAGTATTAGCCTGATCCAAAGAGCGACAGCTAAGTCGGGGAAAGTAGTATTTGCCTTGAAAAGTTACGCTCATTTCGATAACAAGCAAGAAAAAGTCCATGCGAACTTGCACGACGGTATTGACACGGTGTTAACTCTTTATCAAAATCAACTGAAACACGGTATAGAAGTAGTTAAAGATTATGGAAATCTACCCGAAATAACTTGCTATCCCGATGACTTAAATCAAGTTTGGACGAATTTGATTCACAATGCCCTGCAAGCAATGGATTATAAAGGTATTTTGACTCTAGAGACTCAGCAGCAAGAGGCAAATATTATTCTCAAGTTTACTGATAATGGCAAAGGTATTCCCCCAGAAGTTATTCCCAAAATTTTTCAGCCATTTTTTACGACTAAATCTGCGGGGGAAGGTAGCGGTTTGGGATTGGATATTGTGAGAAAAATTGTTAAGAAACACGAAGGCACAATTGATGTAGAATCTGTACCGGGGCAGACAACCTTTACAGTGTCGCTGCCAATCTATTAAATAAAACTTACTTTTTTTTAAAAAAGAAGGCAAATTTAAACCGGCGCTCCCTACTATTATGTCATGAATGATTCCAAATTGACAATTCCTATGCTCCAATGGAAAATGGTATAAGATGGGGGATAGATACCTTGTCTGCTCGCCTGAAATCAATCACCTAGCAGCAAGTAATTTTCGCAAGCCCGCTGGCTAAAATCCCAACAGCGATTAAACAAATGAGTAAGCCTGTAATCCTTTGCGTTGACGACGAACCAGATATCTTGAATACTCTCAAGATGCAGCTCAAGAATGAATTTAAAGATGATTACTTTTACGAATTGGCTGAAAGTGGTGATGAAGCTTTAGATTTACTTGAGGATTTTCAAGAAAAATTTCAGGTGATTGTGGTTGTTTCTGATTGGCTGATGCCGGGAATTAAAGGTGACGAACTTTTAATTAAAGTTCACCAAAAATATCCTAAAATTATTACGGTGATGTTGACGGGACAAGCGGATGCAGCGGCAGTTGAGCGGGCAGTCAAAAAAGCCGATTTATACTGCTGTTTGTACAAACCTTGGAGTAGCAAAGAGTTAATAGAGACAATAAAATCTGGGCTGGCCAAGTTATGAAAAAACCTGTAATTGTTTGTATTGACGACGAACCTGATGTTTTGAAGAGTTTAAAGATTGAGCTGAAAAAGGCGATCGGGGATAGTTGTATTATTGAAACGGCGGAAGGAGGGGAAGATGCTTTAGAGTTGCTGGCAGATTTGCAGGCAGATGAATACGAGATTGCTTTGGTGCTTTCCGATTATATCATGCCGGATATTAAAGGGGACGAATTGCTCAAGCAAATTCACGAACGCTCGCCGGATACGCTGACGATTATGCTGACGGGCCAAGCAGATTTGGAAGCTTTGAGCAATGCTATTAAGTATGCTAAGTTGTACCGTTATATCCCTAAACCTTGGCAAAATGAAGATTTGAAATTAACGGTAGTAGAAGCTGTTCACAGTTATTTGCAAGACCAAAAGTTAACAGATGAAATCCTGAAACGGCAAGAAGTAAATCAGGAGTTGAAGCAAGTAAATGCGGCGCTGTCTGCGAGTGAAAGCCGCCTGAATCAATTTTTAGAAGCTTTACCAGTGGGGGTATCTGTTTACAATCCAGACGGCTCGATCGCCTATTTTAACCAGACAGCGCGGGATTTGCTGGGTGCAGACACGATCCCGGAAAGCACAGCGGAACAATTAGCTGCAAGTTATCAACTTTATGTTGCCAATACTGATGAGCTTTACCCGCCGGATAATTTGCCAGTTTTGCGCGCGCTGAAAGGGGAATTTGTCAGGGTTGACGATGTAGAAATCCGTCAGGATGACAAAATAATTGCGATCGAGATCAATACCACACCGATTTTTGACGCTAGCGGAAATATTACTTATGCGATCGCAGTTTTTCAAGATATTAGCGATCGCAAACAAGCCGAAAAAATACTAGCAGACTACCAGCACACCTTAGAAGTCCAAATTGACGAACGCACAGAACAACTGCAACAAGCCGCCTTAGCTGCTGAAGCAGCAAACAAAGCTAAAAGCACGTTTCTTGCTAATATGAGCCACGAGTTGCGAACCCCTCTCAATTCCATACTCGGGTTTGCACAAATCATGGAACCAAGCCCCAATTTTTCTGCTGAAAATCGAGAAAATTTAAGAATTATTCACCGCAGCGGCGAACACTTGCTGACTCTGATCAATCAAGCCTTAGACTTGTCAAAAATCGAAGCGGGACGGATGGCGATCGTCCCGAAAAACTTCGACCTCTACCGCTTGCTTGATGACTTGGAAGATATGTTTCTATTTCGAGCACAGAGTCAAGAATTGCAATTGCTTTTCGAGCGCGAGGCTGACGTTCCCCAGTACGTGCGAACCGATGAGGTTAAACTGCGGCAAGTCCTGATAAATCTCCTCAGCAATGCCGTTAAATTCACACCGACAGGCGGAATAGTTTTAAGAATTAGAAAGTTAAAATATTCTGGAATAGTAGATTTATTAGATAGACCTACAGTTATGTTTGATACCGCAACAAGTATTCGGGACTTCGCCATAACTTCCAGGGAATTAGCAATAGTTGAATTGACAAAGGATACTGAAGATTTAAACTCAGAACCGATGGTTTTCCTTCAGTTTGAAATAAAAGATACAGGAGTAGGCATTTCTCCCGAAGAAGTGGGCAATGTTTTCCAGGCATTCGTGCAGACGACTTCCGGTCAAAATGCTCAGAAAGGTACTGGTTTAGGATTGACTATCAGCCGTCAATTTGTCCGCTTGATGGGAGGAGAAATCGTCGTAGAAAGTCAACTGGAAATTGGCACGAGTTTTAAATTTGAGATTCCAGTCGGTGCGGTTTATGCTGCGGATATTCCCGAACCACAAATTAACCTGGAAGTTACGGGATTGGAACCAAATCAACCTTGCTACCGGATTTTAATTGTGGACGATCGCGAAGACAACCGCCAACTTTTAGTCAAAATGCTTTCTCCTTTGGGTTTTGTGCTGCAACAAGCCAGCAACGGCAGCGAAGCAGTAGAAATCTGGGAAAACTGGCAGCCGCATTTAATTTTGATGGATGTGCGAATGCCAGTGATGGACGGCTACGAAGCTACTAAAGAAATTAGAACCCGAATACAGCAGAGAGAGCAAAAGCAGCAAGGCAAGGCTCCAATGAGTGTTTGTGAGTTTGAATCTCCGATTCCGAAGATTATTGCTTTGACTGCTAGTACAATTGAAGGCAGGCGATCCTTTGCTTTATTAGTCGGCTGCGACGATTTTATTAGCAAACCTTTCCGCAAAAATGATATATTTAATAGCCTCAACCAACACTTAGGGGTCAAGTATCTCTACTCTCCCTCGACTTATTTGATGTCAAGGGGCGATAATCTATCTAACTCTCCCTCTATTGTTGCGCTTGCTTATTTACCTGCACTTCCCGCAGAATGGATAGAGAAGATGAAGCAGGTAATCCGTAATGCTGATTTTGACTTAATTTCCAGGACAATCGAGGAAATAAGGGATGCTCATCGTGAATTTTCCGACATCCTCCAGGGGCATCTCGATAATTTTGATTATCAGAAAATTCTTAATTTAATTACCGAGGCGGAGGAATCAAATAATGCAGATGAAGGCGGAACAAACTGAAAACTATCAAGCAGATATTTTAGTAGTTGATGATACGCCAGATAATCTGCGTTTGTTGATTAGAATTCTGCAAAAAAATGGTTATAAAGTCCGACCTGTTACCAACGGTTTTTCTGCTATAGATGCAATTCAATCTAGCGTACCAGATTTGATTTTGCTAGATATTATGATGCCGGATATTGACGGCTACGAACTCTGTAAGAAATTGAAATCACAACCGGAATTTAAAGAAATTCCGATTATTTTTCTCAGCGCGCTAGAAGAAGGAATAAATAAGGCACAAGCTTTTGAGGTGGGCGGAGCAGATTATATCACAAAACCTTTTCAGGTAAAAGAAGTATTGGCGCGAGTTAGCAATCAACTGACTGTGCGTTCCTTGCAAATGCAATTGCAAGAAAAAAATCAAATATTGACGACTAAAAATGTCCAGTTGCACGAGGAAATTGCCGAACGTCACCAGGTGGAAATGGAAACGAGGTTGCTGCTGAAGGCTACTCAAGCTATTAGTAAATCTGAGAGTTTTGAGTCGGCTATAGATGTGATCTTAGGTTTAATTTGCCAAACTATTGAATGGAATCTGGGCGAAGCTTGGATTCCTTGCAGTGAGGGCGTTTTAAAATGCGCTACAGGTAGGTACGTCAGCGATTCGAGTTTTGCCCAATTCCGACAGACAAATTGGGAGTTAACTTTTGCTGCTGGTGTGGGACTCCCGGGGAGGATTTGGCAGTCGCAGCAGTCTGAATGGATAGAGGATGTTTCTACTGCACCAGAACAAGTTTTTTTACAATCGCAAATTGCGATGAATGTGGGGTTAAAAGCGGCTTTTGGTGTGCCAATTTTGGCAGACAATCAAGTGTTAGCAATTTTGATTTTTTATCAAGAAAACAATCTGGAATGTCAGCCGCGCTTGTTGGAATTGGTGAGTGCGGTTGCGATGCAGCTAGGTTCGCTGATTCAGCGGAAACAAGCTGAAGCAGCGCTGAAATTGCAGCAAGAGCAAACAGAGAAATTGCTGCTGAATATTTTACCGAAACCTATTGCCGATCGCTTGCAAAAAGAGCAAAAGTTGATAGCGGATCATTTTGATGATGTGACGGTATTGTTTGCTGATTTGGTGGGTTTTACAGATTTTTCTGCTCACAAAAGTCCGACGCAGTTGGTAGAAATTTTGAACGCGATTTTTTCGGAGTTCGATAGGTTGTCTGAGTTGCACGGGTTGGAAAAGATTAAGACGATTGGGGATGCTTATATGGTGGTTGGAGGTTTGCCGACGGTGCGGGAGGATCACTCTGAGGCGATCGCACTTTTAGCTTTGGAAATGCAGGCAGCTTTGAGAAGTTTTAATACTAAAGTTGGAGAAAGTTTTGAATTGCGGATCGGAATTCACAGCGGTTCGGTGGTGGCGGGAATTATTGGAATTAGCAAATTTAGCTATGATTTGTGGGGGGATACTGTGAATGTTGCGTCTAGGATGGAGTCGAACGGATTGCCGGGTAAAATTCAAGTGACTGCGACAACTTACGAGCGATTGAAAGCTCGGTTTGTTTTTGAAGAACGGGGTGAGATTTCGGTAAAAGGTAAAGGAACAATGTTGACTTATTGGTTGATTGAAGAACAAGGTAAAGTTTTTTGATTTTTTGAGGTCAATTTCAATTAATAATATTAAAATTAGAATGAATTTGCACTTTCAGGAGGGATAATCCTTTGCAGACAGTTGAAACAAAATCGCCTCAAGCATTGAAAAGAGTCCTAGTTATTTTAATATCACTGCTAGCGGTAGCGGTACTGTCGATCGCTATTTTTATCCTAATTCCCGGAGAAAAAACAATGTTTGCTGGAAAAAAACCCGCCAATATCGGTATTGTGTCAGGAAAACTCGCAGCGTGCCCTGCTTCGCCTAACTGCGTCAGCAGCTTCAGTCAAGATGCCGAACACCAAATTGAGCCTTTGGCCTACACTTCGTCGCCTACAGAAGCAATGGCAAAGCTCAAAGGGGCGATCGAGTCGTCGGGGAAAACTAAAATTATCACTGCAACTGATAATTACCTCTATGCGGAGTTCACGAGTCCTTTGATGGGGTTTGTCGATGACGTGGAATTTTTGGTAGATGATGGCGCAAAAGTCATTCACGCGCGATCGGCATCGCGTCTGGGACAGTCGGATTTAGGAGTTAACCGCAAACGAATTGAGACACTCAGAGCTCAACTAAATCAACAGTGAGCTAATCTCTAGATATCCCGAAGCTCAAACAGCGGTTGAAACCTGGTGTTGTCAAACGATGTCCCCTCCCAGCGGACTCAAGAGCATAACCGAGTCTTAACCGCCCGATCGAGTCAAACCCTATCCGCCGGAGTGAGAGTTTGCCTCGATCGGCACTTTCAACCGCTAGGTATTGTCGATCGGGCTTTGCATAGCTGAGTGCGCTCGTCACCGCACCAGGCACTATTCCTATAGTATTAAACGCCCTAAATTGTACACTTCAGACTTTAGGGAGATGTAAGTCAACCCAATTAATTTTTACTATAAATTTAATTAAACAAGCGAGGAAAAAACACATGACACTTCAAAGATTAGAAGAATTTTATCCTAACTATCAAGAAGAAATTTTTGCTGGAGACGACATCAAAGGATTTGATGTTTATGCAGGCGACTCTGATGAAAAAGTAGGAACCGTTTATGATGCTTTGGTTGATGAAACGGGTCGTTTCCGCTATCTGGTAATTGATACCGGGATTTGGATTTTTGGCAAAAAAGTATTGCTACCGATCGGCTCTGCCCGCTTCGACTATGGAGCACGCCGCGTCTACGCTACAGGCCTTCGCAGCAAAGATCAAGCAGAAAGATTGCCTGCTTACAATGAATTAGAACCACTAGATTACGATCGCGAAGAACAGGTAAGAGGCGTTTACCGCAATCAAGGCACAGCCGCAACTGCCACTCCTGCCAGCTACGATCGCAGTAACTACAGCTACGATCTCGATCGCCCCCTCTACGACACCAACGAACAACAACACCAAAATCTCAAGCTTTATGAAGAACGCTTGATTGCCAACAAAACCCGGGCCAAAACAGGCGAAGTAGCAGTGGGCAAGCGCGTGGAAACTGAAACAGCGCGAGCTTCAGTACCCATCGAGAAGGAACGAGTCGTAATCGAGCGAGTAACGCCCGTAGAAGCGGGTAGAGTAGTTTCAGTCGGCGAAGCTAACTTCCAATCAGGGGAAGTTGCACGCATGGAAGTGTACGAAGAAACGGCCGACATTCACAAGGAAGCCTACGTGCGCGAAGAAGTCAACATCAGAAAAGAAGTTGTCCGCAGCACGGTTGATGGCGAAGAAACCTTGCGCCGTGAAGAATTGGACATTGACACGGATGGCACTCCGGTTGTAGATAATAAAAATATCTAAACCAACTGCAGCAGGTATTGAATAGGAATTGCGGATTAATCACATAATTCTGTCACATCGCTGGTTGAAATTGTGCGATAGTCGCGCAATTCCTAGATGCAGACGGCGGTAGAAACCAGGTTTACAAAAACTTTCGTCCGTGCCAAACGGGCCCAAGAAAATAACGTAATTTTAACCGCCCGTTCTTCACCCCGCTACTGTCGGGTGAAAGGCAAGTATAAACCTGGTTTCTAGCGCCCCGTCTTTTTAGCAGGAAAATTTAAAAATGAACGGTCAAGTATCAGCCGAAAAAATAGCAGTGGCAAAATCAATTACTCGTCTCAACCGGGTGCCGGAAAAAGTCAGAACTAAGCTAAAAAGTTTTACAGTAAAAGACAATCAAGGTCACTTGGTAGGTAAAATAAAAGATGTATATTTTGATGAAAGCGGTCAACTAAACTTTGTGGTAGCAGGGCTAGGCAGCGAAAAAGCTCGGATATTTTTAGTTAGTATTAAGCTGCTAAAAAAAGTAGATTATCACCAAAAAGCTTTGTTTGTAAGTGTTAATTCAGATGAAGTCGATCGGCTGCCGGGAATTTCGGCAAATAGCGAGGCTCAGTCTGTAGAAAATTCCTCAGGAGCGCTGAATGAATTAACCAATAGCGAGTCAACCCAACCCTCAAAAGTTATGTCAAATCTAACAGATTCCGATCGCCAAAATGAGAATTTGGAGACGAGTGAAGAGGATGAAGACTTTGATATTGTCGATCGAGAAGTAATTCGCCTGCTAGAAGAACGATTGGTGATCAATCGCAGCAAGCGCAAAGTCGGCGAAGTGATTGTCCGCAAAGAAATTGAAACTCGGATGGTACAAGTGCCCATCCAGTGGGAAAAGCTAATTGTCGAACAAGTCGGCGACGATCCGAAGGTGTTGGCCGAAATAGATTTGGGCGAGGGAAGCATCACGGGTATAGATTTGGCGGGAATTAAGCACGATCGCGATGAACCGACAGTTAAGGCTGAGTTTACCTCGGTGCAGAAAGCCAGCAAAATCTTAAATTCGATCGCCTCTCAACCCCGCCACGGTTGCGTAAAAGTCCGCCTCGAACTCGTTCTGGAGAACCCGCAACTAGAGGAAACTTACCAAAAATGGATAACGGAAAGCCACTCAGACAGTTAAATAAAATTAGTTTATAGCAAGGAATGCAAGTCCTCTGATTTTTATGAGGACTTGCATTCCTTGCTAGCAACACCTATAAATTTTGAGCGATCGGCATACCGACCAAATCTTACCAAATTGCGGTAAAATCGTGGTGGTCAAATTTACAAGTATTTGAAAATGCCCAGCACCATCTCCGACATTAAAGTAAAAACGATCTCAGGCGCAGACAAGCAGCTAGGAGAGTACGCTGGTAAGGTACTCTTGATAGTTAACGTAGCTTCTCAATGCGGCTATACACCTCAATACAAAGGACTCGAAGAATTGAGCCAGAAATACAGCGCTGGGGGACTCAGGGTTTTAGGATTTCCCTGCAACGACTTCGGAGCACAAGAACCTGGAAGTAACGCAGAAATCGTCAATTTCTGTACGACCAAATACGGAGTCAGCTTTGAATTGTTTGACAAAGTACGCGCCAAAGGCAGTCAGCAGCATCCGCTGTACGCTAAACTTACGAGTGAAGCCGACCCCAAGGGTGATGTTTCGTGGAATTTTGAGAAATTCTTAGTTAACAAACAAGGTGAAGTGGTTGCCAGATTCCCCAGCAGCGTGGCCCCAGATTCCCCCGAATTGATCGCCGCCATTGAAAAAGAATTGGCAAAATAAGCTGTTCGGTAAAGAGTTTTTAAACCGCCGATATAACAGATGGATGTTTAGTGATTGTAGGGTGCGTCATATCAATTCCGGTTGCACCGTCAGGTGATTATTGACTGTTGACTGTTGACTGGTGGGTCGAAGAACTGAATGGTTGAGTATTAACTGTTGACTCGATTTTATTATTCAGAGGCAACCGGAAACGATATCATGGCTGAATGTTTTGCAGACAGACTAACAATTTTCCCCGAGACGCACCCTACTACGATTAGTTAGCTTGTTTTTGCTTCTCTTCCCCATTGTTGAGAAGTAATCAGCAATTAATAAATACGGATGATTGAATTATTTAATTGGAGAATCGTTTAATTTAATGGAAAATACATCGGGATTAGATTTAGCCGTAGGTTTACTAGCCTTCGCGATTCTGGGAGGCGGGCTGGCCATGCTGTTTGTAGGTATGGCATCATTCCCTAAAGAAAAATAACAATAATTGAGATTATATCCTGACTGCGACTCCAATCAAATTGGTTCGTAGTGAGGACTTCAGTCGTCCAATTTCTATAAAAAGTGAAGTCCGAACCATCAAAATTTGAATAAATTTAAAAGCATTCATTTTTATAGTAACCGTCAAAAAAAAAAGGAAGTTCTTAATTGCTGAAAGCTTTGATTGGATGGTTTCTTTCTTCTTCCTGATGACTAATGACCAATGACTATTAACTAATGACTGAGGGCGGATATTTCCTTTTTTTTAGTCACTTGTATCATACAGCACTTCCAGATGTCATGAGGTACAATAGAATCGACTCAAAATAATATACTAATGAAATCATACTCAGTAGATTTGCGAGCCTTTCATAGTATCAGCCCATCTACAGCAGAAGCTGTAGATCAGAAAAACAGCAGAAATATTTGCCTGCAGTAAAAGCTTAGGATCGAAAACTTACCTCCTACAGCCTCTCTCCTGTAAGTTGCCAGATCAAAGGAGGCAGAGCCTCCAGATCTGCATTACCAGGCTCTTCCTGGTAACGAGTAATCGCTTAAGTTATTAAATTTTAATTCCTTAGTTCAAAAACTTGTCAAGCAACAAAAAATCGAGAAAATTTACAGCCTCAACCTAGGGATAAACCCAGATTCAGTCATTTGAATAATGCGTCAAAAGAGTTGAGATAAATAGTGACAGCACATCCCGATACAACCTTGGTAGAATTGTGTGAGTTATTCCCCCAAAAGACCGAAAAATTGGTGGTATAACAGCCATGTGTAACGCCTTACAAAAGTTGGCATTAAATCGTAAAAAAAATAGTAAGAAGTAGCCAAGCCGGCACTGAAAGAGTCATGAAATTAAGGTTAGAGTATGGGGGAAAGTCAAGCATATCGACACAAAAAATCTAGTATTTTTAGATGAAACTGGAGTATTACACTTGTTTAACCAGAACTCATGCTTCCAATGAGGCAAAGCGAGCCTATATGGATAACTTACCAGCGCATAAAGTAGATTCAATTAAGCCTATGATTGAAGCGGTGGATGCTTCTATCTTGTGTTTGTCTCCATACTCTCCTGATTTTAATCCAATTGAATTATGGTGGTCGCAACTCAAATCTTTATTGCGACAGTTTTCACCAACCAGCACTAAAATGGTTGAAACGATAATTGCTGTGGCTATTGACTTAATTGATCCGAAACATCTCACAAACTGGTTTACTAATTGCTGCTACTGTATCTAATAACATCCCGAAGTGCTGTAGGTCATAAATATGGCTGATTCACAGATGGTCAGAAACCGGGTTTTTTCCAAAAATCTTTGGTTCTTACCGACAGATTAGGTCAAAAACCCGGTTTCTTTGGCGGAGTGCGTAACTCTTTTTAGTTAAACTGGAGTGCAACTTTTAACCCCATCGCTCTTGACGAATTCTTGATCAACCTATTTATCACCAAAAAAGTAGATCGCACTCTTAGGTTTTGCCATTCTCCCATCCAGCTACACTCAAAACGGGCGATCCTCTTCGTTGATCTGCCTCCCGCAGGTGCGCGCTTCCCTAACGCACCTACCCTCAAAAAAAGCGATCGCACCCGCCGCGATCGCACCCGCCGCCCCTCAATAGCTGAGCCAGCTCTCATTTACTTTGCATATCGTAATGATTAGGCAGAGCTATCTTTTTTCTCAGTGCCTTTTTGTTGCTCCCTCGGGGTTTTACACCAATAATTAAATGCGTATAAGCTAATCTGCAAGCAGTCAAAAGTTTTGTTACAATGGGTACGCTGTTACAAAACGTAACTTATGCTGATTTCTATTTTAATAATTGACGTGGCCCTAGTCGCTTGGTCCTTGCACCTAATGCAAGAGGCGATCGCGCAACGGGAATTTTCACTAATCCTAGCCGGCATCCTAGTCGCGGTCTCAGCCGCAGCCCTGATCGTCGTCTACTTCCTCATGGGCTCTTGCTTGAGCCATTTAACCGCAATATCCCAACACACTTATTAAATAATCCTAGGGATTCGTTCATTGAAAAGCAGCCAGGAGATTTTAAAAAAGTCCAAAGCCTTGCCAGTTCAAGGCTCCAAACTATTTTTTCAAAAAGGCTTGACAAACATTACTCCATTAAGGCATGATTGAGAGCGCGAAAAGAAAGGGGAATTAGCTCAGTTGGTAGAGCACTACAATGGCATTGTAGGGGTCAGCGGTTCGAGCCCGCTATTCTCCATAAACAAGGTTAGAGCAACAAAATTAGATCGGACGGCGGTTGAAAGTGCCAGCGTCTTCTTAAATTCGATCGCACTTTCCCGTAAAATTAAAACAATCTACCCGCAAAAAAAGCAATTATCCCGTGGCAAAGTCAACTGAACCCAAAAATCCAGAGAGGCCGAGCCAGCTTGCGCGATCGCCTCTGTACGACCTATCATTACAGCTCAAAGGTCGGATGGTACCATTTTCCGGGTGGGAGATGGCAGTGCAGTACGCAGGCATCAGCAGCGAACACCAAGCAGTACGCCAACAAGCAGGAATGTTCGACATTTCCCACATGGGAAAATTCTGCTTGAAAGGGAAACAACTAATCGAAAAATTTCAACCCCTAGTACCCTCAGACTTAAGCCGCTTGCAACCAGGTCAAGCTCAATATACAGTCTTATTAAATAACCAAGGCTGCATCATAGACGATATTATTTTTTACTGCCAAGAACCAGATGCTATCACTGGCGAAGAACGTGCAGCAATCATTGTCAACGCCGCCACTCGCATCACAGACAAAGCCTGGATAGAAGCCCACTTAGCCTCTAGCGAAATTAGTTTTACCGACATCTCCAAAAACCAAGTTTTAATCGCGATTCAAGGCCCGGAAGCTGTCAACCATCTCCAGCCTTTTGTGGAAGACAACCTAGCACAAATTAAAGCCTTCGGACACTTAGAAACAAAACTGTTAGGACAGCCGAGTTTTATCGCCCGAACTGGTTACACCGGCGAAGATGGATTTGAAATCATGGTGGATATAGAAACAGGCAAAAAACTCTGGCAAAAATTCCTCAATGCTGGCGTTGTTCCCTGCGGATTGGGGGCCAGAGATACCTTGCGTTTAGAAGCAGCAATGGCACTTTACGGCCAAGATATCGACGACAGTACCACACCTTTTGAAGCTGGATTGGGTTGGGTAGTTCACCTCGACAGCAAAGGCGATTTTATTGGGCGCGAGGTTTTGGAACAGCAGAAAGCCAATGGAGTATCGAAGCGGTTGGTAGGGTTAGAAATGGAAGGGCGGCACATTGCGCGCCACGGCTATCCGATAATATTTGAAAGCGAAACAGTAGGAGAAGTTACTAGCGGTACATTGTCGCCTACCTTGAATCGGGCCGTCGCCCTCGCGATGCTTCCGGTAAAATTAGCGAAAATCGGCCAGCGGTTAGAAGTCGAGATTCGCGGGAAAAATTACCCGGCGACGGTGGTTAAAAAACCATTTTATCGCTCTCCCAACCGCCCAAATTAAATTAAGTAGGTAAGTCTTAATTCAGGGGAAAACTAAGAGCAACTACCGAAAAAAAGTGAAGTTTATGTATTGTTGTGGAACGGACTTCTAGCCCGTTGCTCATCTTAGTCAAGAAGACTCATCTACTAGCTTAGCAAATTGTCGCAAAGTTGCAGCATAGCGATCGCCCGCCACATCCATCAAATCATTATGACCGGCGCGATCGACCCAAAAATTGAATTTAGGCTGCTTAGCGGCCGCAAAAAGCTGCTCTCCATGCCAAAAATGTACCACCTCATCAGCCTTACCATGAATCACCAAAACAGGCGATCGAACTTTGCCAATCTTATCAATATTCACAAACTTGTCAAAGGGTAAAATCGGAATCCGCGTCAACACCCGAAAAACCGAAACAAAGGAACTTTCAACCACCAAACCACCAACTTTTTGCCGCGATGCCAAATCAACAGCCGGCCCACCGCCTACAGAACGCCCATAAAGAATAACTTGGTTTGCAGGTACTCCCAACTCTTGGGTTAAATAATTGTAAACAGCATCAATGTCACGATAAGTATTATCCTCAGAAGGATTTCCCTGACTCGTACCGTAACCTTGATAATCATAGGCAAACACCGCAAACCCACTATCTCGAATTTCTCCGAGCAGCCACAAAATGCCGTCCAAGTCTTCCGCATTCCCGTGACTGTAAAGTATAGTATATTTAGGGCTTGCTGAAAAAGTCCACAAATCGAATCTAAGTGTCAAACAGCTTGAAAAATGGGAGATTCGGAGATCGGTTCCCAAATTTACTCCACAATTTTCCACCGAAATCCAAGGATTTTGAGCCGACAAACGTCATAACGAGAGCACTTTTTTGTGTTTAAAAATCTTGCAACCCTTGGCAGTCATAACTTCTAGTTCTATTCAGCAAGCCCTATTTAGCTTGCGGGTTAGGAAAATGAACAGCAGAAATTTTCATGCCATTAGCTGAGCTAACTTTGATAAATTCCCTGCTATCACTCTGGCTAGATGGGGGAGGTTGAAAAATTAGCCGTTCTGAAAAAAAGAAACCATAAAAACACAGAAATGCGTAAATAAAAATTATAGATTGCATCAGTCTTTTGACAGAAAATTCTCCAAAAAGCCAGCGTTTAATATTTTTTTTGTTCCACTTATTCATCAATAAATGCCCAGAGTTCACTAAGATTTACTGAATACTTTGTTTATTGCGAGAAAAGACATGGCACTAACATACCCTGATGACCTGAAATATTTAGACACCCACGAATACATCCGACTCGAAGGGGAAATCGCCACCATCGGGATTAGCGCTTTTGCTGTTGACCAACTCGGCGATATCGTGTTTCTAGATTTGCCAGAAATCGGCGCAGGGCTCGAAAAGGGCGAAGCTTTCGGTACAGTCGAGTCTGTGAAAGCAGTTGAAGATTTGAAAGCGCCTGTTACGGGTACAGTCGTAGAACGCAACGATGACATTATAGAGTCTCCCGAAAACTTGGCGGAAGACCCCTATGGGGCTGGCTGGCTGCTGAAAGTGCGCGTTGACAATCTCAGCGACGCCAGTGATGCTTTGTCTGTCGAAGAGTACCGCAAAATGGTGGAAGGGGAATAGGGGAGAGGGGGAGAGTGGGAGAGTGGGAGAGGGGGAGAGGGGAGAGTGGGAGAGGGGGGAGAGGGGGAAATCGTTTCTCTTCCATCTTCCTTCTTCCCTCTTCCTTCTTCCCTCTTCCTTCTTCCCTCTTCCTTCTTCCTTCTTTTGTGACTAAATGTTACAAACAAAGAAGCAAAAGTTAACTCAGGAGAATCAGCCTTGGTACTCTACAGCCCGAAAGTTGAACCCAGCCAGCAGCAAAACCTTTCCCCCATCGGTGGTTTTGCGGGGCGGCACATTGGCCCGACAGCAAGCGAAATCCAGCAAATGCTAGATGTTTTGGGTATTTCCAGCCTTGATGAGTTGATTGACAAAACTGTTCCAGCGGCGATTCGCATGAATCAACCCCTGCAACTTCCCGCAGCGCAAAGCGAGTACGCTGCTTTGGCAGAATTGAAAGAAATTGCTGCAAAAAATCAGATATTTCGATCGTACATCGGGACAGGATATCACGACTGCATCACACCCCCGGTCATCCAGCGGAATATCCTGGAAAATCCCGGCTGGTATACAGCTTACACTCCCTACCAAGCCGAAATTGCCCAAGGACGATTGGAAGCTTTGCTGAACTTCCAAACCATGATAATCGAGCTCACGGGTTTGGAAATTGCTAACGCTTCTTTGCTGGATGAGGGGACTGCGGCGGCGGAAGCGATGGCGGTAAGTTACGGCGCTAGCAAAAAGGGGGCGAAAGCATTTTTTGTTTCCCGAGATTGTCACCCTCAAACCGTCGAAGTTGTGCAAACTCGCGCTAAACCGCTGGGAATTGAGGTGATTGTGGGCGACCATCAAAGCTTTGAGTTCGATCGTACAATTTTCGGCGCGCTCCTGCAATACCCAGCAACAGACGGCACAATTTACGACTATAGAGATTTTATTCGATCGGCACACGAAGTCGGCGCATTAGTCACAGTCGCCGCCGACATTTTGAGCCTTTGCCTGCTTACGCCCCCCGGCGAATTCGGCGCTGACATAGCCGTAGGAAGCACCCAGCGCTTCGGAGTGCCGATGGGATTCGGAGGGCCCCACGCAGCCTATTTCGCCACAAAAGAAGAGTTTAAACGGCAAGTTCCGGGGCGAATTGTCGGCGTTTCCAAAGATGCCAACGGCAAGTCTGCGTTACGCTTGGCTTTGCAAACTCGCGAACAGCACATCCGCCGCGAAAAAGCAACTAGCAATATTTGTACTGCTCAAGTTTTGCTGGCAGTGATGGCGAGTATGTATGCTGTTTATCACGGCCCGTCTGGACTCAGAGACATTGCAGAAAAAGTACAGAGTTTAACTGCACTTTTGGCATCCGGTTTAAGAAGTTTCGGATACAAAATTGGTTCTCAACCTTTTTTCGATACTCTGCGAGTAGAATTGGGAGACAAACCGCTGTCAGAACTTCTAGCAACTGCCCAACTTCGCAACATTAATCTTCGAGTTTTTGATGAGGCGACAGTCGGAATAACTTTAGATGAAACTGTTACTGTTGAAGACGTGCAAGATTTATGGGAAATTTTCGGACAGCATAAGGATTATATCAGGGTCGAGGGGCAGAACGCTCTCAATATTCCGCTGGATGCAGACGCATTAAATTCCTATTTGACTTTACCAGATTTTTGCGATCGCACAACCAGCTATCTCACCCATCCAGTTTTCAACAGCTACCATTCCGAAACCGAACTTTTGCGGTACTTGCACCGTTTAGAAACCAAGGATTTATCGCTAAACACATCGATGATTCCCTTGGGTTCCTGCACGATGAAATTGAACGCAACAGCCGAGATGCTGCCGGTAACTTGGGCCGAATTTGGGAAGATACATCCCTTTGCACCCCGCAATCAAACTCGCGGCTATCAAATGATGTTCGTGCAACTCGAACAGTGGCTGGCAGAAATCACCGGTTTTGCGGGAATTTCTTTGCAGCCAAACGCCGGTTCCCAGGGAGAATACGCGGGATTGTTAGTCCTTCGCCAATACCACGAACACCGAGGCGAATCTCACCGCAATATCTGTTTAATTCCCCAGTCAGCCCACGGTACAAATCCGGCTAGCGCGGTGATGGCGGGGATGAAGGTAGTGGCTGTCGAGTGCGATTCCCAGGGTAATATTGATGTCGCCGACTTGCAGAAAAAAGCCGAGAAACACAAAAATGAACTGGCTGCTTTGATGGTGACCTATCCATCTACCCACGGCGTGTTTGAGTCAGAAATCAAAGAGATTTGCGAGATTGTCCACAACTGCGGCGGACAAGTTTATATGGACGGCGCAAATATGAATGCTCAAGTTGGTTTGTGCCGCCCCGGTGATTTTGGTGCTGATGTTTGTCACTTAAATTTGCACAAAACTTTCTGCATTCCTCACGGCGGCGGCGGCCCGGGGATGGGGCCGATTGGAGTTATGCCTCATTTGGTAGAATTTTTGCCCAGTCATTCTATTCTTAACAGCGAACAGTCAACAGTGAACAGTCAACAAACATCAGTTGGCGCTGTTTCTGCCGCACCTTGGGGAAGTGCCAGCATTTTGACTATTTCTTGGATGTACATTCGGATGATGGGAGGAGTGGGTTTAACTGAGGCGACAAAAGTTGCAATTCTTAATGCTAATTACATGGCAAAACGCTTAGAATCTTATTATCCGGTTTTGTATAAAGGCAAATCGGGTTTAGTGGCGCATGAGTGTATTTTGGATTTGCGGCTTCTCAAAAAATCTGCTGCTATTGAAGTTGATGATATCGCCAAACGGTTGATGGATTACGGCTATCACGCGCCGACTGTTTCTTGGCCTGTTGCAGGTACGGTAATGGTGGAACCGACGGAAAGCGAATCAAAACAGGAATTAGATTCTTTCTGCCATGCGATGATTGCGATTCGAGGCGAAATTGCGGAGATTGAAAAAGGTAATGTGGATTCGCAAAATAATCTGTTGAAAAATGCGCCGCATACTGCAGAATCTCTGATGGTTGATGAGTGGAACCGTCCTTATACTCGCGCGCAAGCTGCTTATCCGACTGCTGGGACTCGCGAATATAAGTTTTGGCCGGCGGTGGGCCGGATAGATAATGCTTTTGGCGATCGTAATTTTGTCTGTTCTTGTTTGCCAATGGAGGCTTACACTTAAGATTGCAATCCACGAGTCTAGAGCCCGTAGTATCTCCACATCTCTGTCTATAGAGAGAAAATTTGCATAAAACTAGGTAGTTTAGGAGATTTTTTCTCCTAAATACCAGTTTTAGGCTACCATAGTGGCTGAAAGTAGTATAATCTAATGCCTCCTAATGGGTGAAAACAATGTTAATTCAACTTACTATACAAAATTTTTTATCCTTCAGGGATGAAGTCACTTTTAGTATGGTGGGAGTTAATAGTGATAGACAACATATAGATCACCTTGCTGAAGATGCAGCAGGAAAAGGGCGATCGATATTGCCAATTGCAGCAATCTACGGAGCAAATGCAGCCGGCAAATCTAATCTAATCGAAGCTATAAGTTTTGCAAAAAACTTAGTGGTACAGGGAACTCGCAGCAGCCAAACTATCCCTGTTTCTTCATTTAAAATGGGTGATTATAGTAAGCAACCAAGCAAATTTGAGTTTATTTTTACGCACCAAGGCGAGCAATACTCCTACGGATTTAAATTAAATAGAGAGCAAATTTTTGAAGAATGGCTTTATGGAATTCCTAATGGTAAAAAGCAGGAAGTAATGTACTTTGAGCGAGTCACGTCATCACAAAAACAAACTAAAGTTGACTTTGGTTCAAAACTTAAAGGTCGAAGTAAGAAGCGCCAACAGTTTCTTGATTTTATTGCCCAAGGTACTCGCCCCAATCAACTATTTTTGACAGAAAGTCTTGAACGAAATGTTGTTATTTTAAAACCTATTTTTGATTGGTTTAGAAAAGTATTGACTATTATTCCAGCAGAAGCAGATTATACTGGCTTAGAAATTGGTGTACTCAGTGATGAATCATTTACAGACTTTCTGAGTGAGTTTCTGAAGTTTGCAGGAACAGGAATTGATTCCATAATCACAGACGAAGTAGAGTTAGATTTCGATCGACACTTTCCAACTATGCCTAAAGTTTTAAGAGATAATATTATTCAAGAACTGAATGAAGCAGAAAAAAATTCCATCGCAATGATTGAAAACTTAGGAGGTGGAAGATTTCTGTTGTTTAAGGATGATGAAAATCAAGTAAGCTTGATTCAACTCAGAACTCGTCATCGCAGTGAAGATGGAGATTTTTTTGACTTTTCAATAGAAGAGGAATCAGAAGGAACTCAACGTCTCATTAATTTGATTCCCGCTCTTTTTATTTTAAAACAAGAAGAAGAAAAAGTTATTTTTCTGGATGAACTTGATAGACGTTTGCATCCTCTGCTTTCTCGGATTTTTGTAGAAGTAGCAATTAACTGTAAAGACACAAATAATCAACTTATTTTTACAACCCATGATACCAATTTGTTAGACTTAGATTTACTCAGACGAGATGAAATTTGGTTTGTGGAAAAGTGCGAAAAAGGTGTGTCTAATCTTTACTCTTTAGCCGAATTTAAAATGAAGCCCGATCTTAAGATTGAGAAAGGTTATTTGAACGGACGTTTTGGGGCTATTCCATTCTTTGGAAATCCACAAAGTTTAGGCTGGCTTAATTGCGAAACCGATTTATCTGTGCAAATAAACTAATAGCAATGGGAAAAATTAAGCGTACAAAATTATTAGATCGCCAACAGGATCGCAGAGATGCCAAACTTTTTATAGTTGCTACGGAAGGTAAGGAAACTGAAAAACAATATTTTAGGATGTTTAAGAGCACGAGAATTAAATTAGAGATATTAGCAACTACAGAAGATGGCAAATCTTCACCTGAATATGTCTTAGAGCGTTTAGATATCTTCAAAGAACGATACGATCTCAATGAGGATGATATGCTTTGGCTGGTTTCTGATGTGGATCGTTGGGGTGCAAGGAAGTTGAGTTCTGTCTGCAGTCAAGCTAGGCAAAAAGGTTATAATTTAGCAATTAGTAATCCTTGTTTTGAAGTATGGTTGACTCTACATTTTGAAGATCTTAATTCCCAGGATAGGACTTGCGATAATTTCAAGGCAAGACTGAGAACTATTTTAGGAAGTTACAATGGTAGCAATTTAGATATTTGTGCTTACAGAGACAATATTGAAAATGCAGTAAATAGAGCGAAAAATCTACATCAAAATTCTCAACAAAGTTTGCCCCCAACACTAGGAACCCATGTTTATAGACTTGTGGAGATTGTGCTGGAAAGCTTGGGTAGTGACTTCTAATATCATGTCCGGTCAATTACTCGAAAATGGTTCGTAGTGCGCCCGAAAGTTTGTTCTTGGGCGGAGGATACAAGTCCGCACTACGAACTTTACTTATTGCAGTCAATCGAACGGACATGATTATGATTTCAACATTTGCTACAATGTGAATAAGAGATTAATATAATTTAATTAACATTTTTCGCAGGCACAACCAGTTTGAAAGCAGTATCAAAATGAATAAACGATTTTTGTGGCGATCGCCCTCCAACAAACTAGGTTGGATTATCCTACTATTATTAGGCGTTTTGGCTGCTTTGGCAACGATCGCCACCGCAGTTTACTTCAAAAGCGCGATCGCCCAAACAGCAAATCTCACCTTATCTGTAGACGTTACAGCCGATCGCCATTCCATCAGCCCCGACATCTACGGTATGAACGATTATGCCCTAGATCCCGCCATCGCCAAAGAGTTGCGAATTCCAGTCGAACGCTGGGGCGCAAATCACACCAGCCGCTACAACTGGTTAGTCGATTCTTCCAACAGCGGCGATGACTTCTTCTTCGTGGGCGGCGGCGACAACAAAAACCCGATTCCCGGCGATTCGATCGACAAAATTGTCAACACCAACCGCAAAAACGGCAGCAAAAGCATCGTTACTATCCCGATGATTGGCTATGTAAATAAATTGAGCATCTGGAATTGCGGCTTTCGAGTAGCCAAATACGGCGCCCAAGAAAAAACCAATCCTTACATTTTTCCAGAAGGCGACAAGTGCGGTAACGGAAAGCGTCCAGATGGCAGTTTGATAACTGATAATAATCGCCTTGATGTTAGTATTGTTAGCGATGCCGCTTTCCAGAAAGCTTGGGTTCAACACTTAGTTAAAACCCACGGTACTGCTGAATCGGGCGGCGTGCAAATTTATCAAATGGACAACGAACCAAGCGGCTGGGGAAACACTCACCGCGATGTTCATCCAGAAGCGACAAGTTATGATGAATTGCGCGATCGCACTTACCAATATGCGTCAATGGTAAAAGCCACAGATCCCACCGCTAAGGTACTGGGCCCGTCGGATTTTGGCTGGCCTGTTTATGTGGATTCGGGAGTAAAGGGCGATCGCCAGAAACACGGTGGCGTCTGGTTTGCGCGGTGGTACTTGCAGCAAATGCGCGCCTACGAACAGCAAAAAGGTGTTCGGATTCTCGACTATTTTGACGAACACTACTATCCTGTCGTCGATGACCTCTGTTTGGCGAATTGTCCCGCCGGCGATGCTAAGACGCAATCCGCGCGGTTGCGATCGACTCGTTCTCTGTGGGACAGCACTTATACTGATGAAAGTTGGATTGGTAAATCGAATCCGCCGCTAACAATTATTCCCCGGTTTAGAGACTGGATAAAGCAGGATTATCCAGGTACAAAACTTGCAATTACTGAATACAATTGGGGCGGTTTGGAGTCGATGAACGGCGCGTTAACTCAAGCCGATATCCTGGGGATTTTTGGGCGAGAACAACTCGATTTAGCGACGCTGTGGGGGCCTCCGAAGTCTTCTGAACCGGGTTCCTATGCCTTCCGCACGTACCTGAATTATGACGGGAAGGGCAGCAAGTACGGCGATACTTGGGTGCGATCGCACAGCACAGACCAAGAACTTTTGTCAATCTACGGATCGCAACGCACTAACGACGGTGCTTTGACGCTGGTAATCATTAACAAAACCAGTAAAAAATTGACTAGCAACTTGAGTTTGAAAGGATTTAAATCGGCGGGTAAAGCTCAAGTTTACACTTACAGCGAGGCAAATTTGCAGGCGATCGTCCGTCAGAGCGATTTAGCTGTCAGCGGTACTGGATTTAAGGCAACTTACCCCGCTAATTCTATCACTTTGGTTGCTATTCCCAAGGAAAAAGCTTAGTCAGTTGTCAAATTCCCTAGTATTGTAAATTTTTACTGTGGCGACTAATCCCCGCTAATCTCCACCAACCTTTCACCTGTTCTCAAAAGTTCCAGCGCATCTAACAACGTTGCACTGAGAATCTCTCGCAACCGATCGTTTGATGTATTGCCACACGTCAACCAAATAATTTGTGGGGGGGAATCAAGACGATCGACTAAATCAACAAAATCACTGTCTTTAGTCATCAAAATAACTCCCTGCGCTTTGGCTGCCTCGAAAATCTCAGGATCTTCAGCATCTCTGAGTCCAATGTCGCGCAAGGCTACCGCTGCTACTCCTAGTGTATTAGTCATCGAGGTTGCGATCGCTGGTGACAGATGTGCATCTACCCAGATCGTCATGCAACCAATACTGGATGATTAAGTTTATGTGAGGCGTACAAAAGAGATGCTTTGAGGTCGTCTATTTCCAGATCGGGCATTTCTTCGAGAATTTGTTCCGCACTCAAACCAGCCGCAAATAAGTCTAGTACATCTGATACCCGAATTCTCATGCCGCGAATACAGGGACGACCGCTACACTGTCTGGGATTAATTGTGATTCTTGCAAGTAGTTCCAACATTCAAGTTAATGATGGTAAAAACTTATATAGCGGTTCTCAAAAAAGTGAGGTATGCCCTAGGCCCGCAAAGCCCTATGCCCTATGCCGGATAGTACCTCATATGATATCTCGAAAGGCTGTATTCAGTATATCAGATTAAGCATCGACCATCCAAGCAATACACTTTTGCATTTGATTGCTCATCGTTTCTCGATCGGCATTATATCGGCGGCCGTGTCCCGGCAACACCCATTCAAACGAGTAATTAGCCAAGTTTTGCATAGATTTGATTTGTTCCGGCCAAGAATACCAACAGACTTCGCGAAAGGCCATTAGCTGCTGCAAATTATCCGACCAAGCAAGATGATCGCCGGTGAACAAAAACTTGTTATTGTAAAGCAAAACTGTGTGACCTTTCGTGTGGCCGGGAACAGGTATAATCAACAAATCATCGGCTAATTGATACGGTTCGCTGCCTGATAAGTGAATTTCTACACTGCGAGTATCCGCGTTAATTTCGTCAGCATGGAGAATGCGATCGCACCCAAAATGATCGTGGTATTTTTGATGGTCTGCTACATCGTCGCGGTGAGTCAAGTACATATAGCGAATGCCGCCCATTGCTTCGATATTTTTAACTAGCGGCGGCGCAAAACGGGGAGAATCGACTAAAATATTGCCCTCTGGACGAACAATTAAATAACTAGCAGCCCCGTAGGACTTCTCGGAATGGTAGCCGCAGTGGTAAATATTTTCTGTTACGAGTGCAGGCAAATTTTGCTGAACTTCTTTAATGTTTTTCGGTTTGTCAACAGTGCCGATCGAACTTGTGGGACAAGATAAAAGAGCCGCGAGACTTCGCATGGATGCTATTTCGTTTGTCGGTTGCTGGTAAACCGCCGACTTTTCTCCGGCTTCAGTAAATACTTCCGGTGCCATCCAGCGACAAGTATCGCAGTTTATACAGGTACTGTCTACATAAAAGTTACCGCTGATATTTTCGGGGCGGCGCAAATTTATATTAGCCATTTTTTTACCTCTTGAAAAATTGAAAATGTTAGTTCACGCTAACATCTTCTACCATTTTACATTTCTTAGTGGGGACTTGGGGCGCAACCAAGCAAGCGTATGCAAGTCCGCACGCGCGAATTAACCGTTTTGTTATGGTAATCGATCGGACGGGCTCTGATATTCTTTCCGTTTGTATCGGAATCATAATTTTCTGAGAGTGCAGTTCTGTCCGCTGCAGACAGCACTGCGGTATTATTTGGATCTAAGCGAATTTGATCTAAATGGTCGATCGCCCATTCAATCCAACTAACCGCCGGAATTCCACTGAGTCACCTGATTCATTCGAGACAAAGCACTTTCAGCAGACTCACGAATATAAGGATCGGCATCAGGATTGACCGCCGCCACCTCCAAAACCTCCTGGGCTTTTGTACCTCCGATTGTCGCCAAGGAACCAGTTATCGCCACAGCCAAGGCAATATTGTCAGTATTCTCGATCGTCTCAATCAAGATATCCAACGCGGCTGTACCAATTTGTCCCAGCGCCATTACCGAGGAGATATAAACCACCGGATTCGGATCGCTTAGTGCTTTTTGCAGCCCTTGCAATCCTAATTCTGGAAAAGTTATATCGGGATAGTTGACAGCGATCGCCGTTAATGCTTTTGCACAACTCGCCTGAATCGTGGCATTCTTGCTATTGAGCAGAGAATCTACCAGCAACGGCACAGCATCGTTACCGATTATCCCCAAAACTTGCACTGCCGATCGGCGATAAACAACATCTTCCTCGTCCAAAATTCCCATCAACTGCCCAATAGTCGTTTCATCGCGAGTTTCAGCTATTTCGCTGATTGCGCGTTTCCGCAGGTGCGGATTTGGATGCTTTAGCTGTTGGAAAAGTTCTTCTTTCGGCATTTTAGTCAGTAGTCAGTTGGCAGTTGGCAGTTGTTAGTTGGCAGTTGGCAGTTGTTAGTTGGCAGTTAACAGTTAACAGTCAACAGTTAACAGTTAACAGTCAACAACCTTAAATTATTATACTCTAGAGATTAAACTCGCCGCTTTTGCCCGCAGCAGCAAATCCTCATCGGCAGCCAAAATCTCACAGCCGCTTTTGTCTCCTAATTTTTTCAATGCCATCAAACTAGCATATTTCAAATCCCAAATTCTAGTTTCCAGACAAACTTTTAGTTCAGCAATAGCGCGCTTGTCGCCGATTTCGCCGAGGGCGAAGGCTGCGGCGGCGCGGGATTTTTGAAACTGCGGTTCTCGATTGTGCAGGGCTTCTATGAGTAAATCGAAGGCAGGGGCGTACTTGAGCCAACCCAGCAGTTTCATGACATGATAGTGCGCGCCGTAATCGTTGTATGCTGATTTTGCATAAGTTGCGAGTAAGGCATCCGGTGCTTCATTTCTGTAGGATTCTAGGATGGTTTTGGTTGCCAGATAACAGCGTCCGAAATCGGTTTCGTAGAGTTCATTAATTGCAAATTCGAGGCTTGGTAGTTGGTCGTATTCGTGTACTAAATCGAGGTCGTCGGGCCGATCGCCAATTATGCGATCGAGAATCGGTTCAATTTCGGCAAAAGCAATCTCTCCAGCGGGAATCCCCGCACTCGCTAGCATCCGCACGGCCCGCAGGCGAAACACCAAAGACACGGGACAGCGCGAAATTTCGGGAATTGCTTTGTAATATTTGGCGTCTATTAAATCTTGAATGCTGCTGCGGCGATCGTTAACATTGCTGCTTTGCAGCAACTCTACCACGCGCGACATTTGCGAGTAATCTCCCGAAAAGCGGCAGATTGTGGTGATGGCCGCACCTTGAATCATCCCATCTTTATCCTCTACAAATTTGTTGAGGCGCGAGAGTGCTGCTGTGTAATTTAATTTTGCCAAAGCGTGGATGATTACCCGATAGCTTTGAGTTGGTTTGTCGAGCAATTTGGCAATATCTTCTAAGATATCGGGATTTTCTGTGCCGATTTCGCCGATCGCCCAAACTGCATTTTCTACCACGTAACAGTCATCATCGCCCAAGCAAGCATGGAGAGATGTGAGTGCAGATTTTGCCTGCAAGCGCCCCAAGGTTTCTGCTGCTTTGCGGCGAACTGAGCGATTGTCAAGACCATCGTCGGTATTTTCCACGGCTACAATCAGGGCGGCGATCGACTTTTCTGTGGAAAAATTTACTAAATGAGAAGCTGCAATGTAGCGATCGTAAGGGTCATCTAGTTTTTGGGCCGGCGTTTCCAAAATGGCGATCGCCTGTTCTTCTGTCAGATTAAATAAATTAAAAAAACGCTTATCCACTTACCAATTACCAACAACTAACAGTACGATACCACCAAAAACACCGATACACAAATTATTTCTTTTAATCCCTTTTTATCACTAATAACCAATAACCAATAACTAATAACCAATAACTAATAACCAATAACTAATAACCAATAACTAATAACTAATAACTAATAACCAATAACTCATAACCAATAACTCATAACCAATAACTCATAACCAATAACTCATAACTAACAACTAATAACCAATAACTAATAACCAATAACTAATAACTGACAACTGACAACTGACAACTAACAAATGTTAAGGGACTCTTAGCACGACACTAAACCCGATTTAGGCTTTTGCAGCGTCCCAAGAGTCCCCCACAACCGATCGAACTTATGTCCAACCTAGCCGTGAATTAAGCGATCGAGCTTTCTAGGAAAGAGAGTTGATCGTGTAGTCGAGGAGAGCGCGGAACTCTACCAAGGCTTGAGGAGACATATCGCGAGGAGCGCAAGCGCGATCGCGAGTGTACACCAAAGCAGCAACGTAAGGAGCTGTAGGCAAGTTCAAGGCGCGGTAAACTTCGCGTTGACCAGCAATACCCCATTCATCAAGAGGGCCGGTGCCGCCAACTACCAAGCAGTAGTTGATCAAGCGCAGGTAGTGCTTGATGTCGCGCATACACTTGTCTTTTTTGACTTGAGTTTCGTTGGCTTCGCCAGCGTTGTTCAAGTAAGGATATTTTTTGATGCAAGCATCGTAGCCTTCTTTAGCAACTGCGTCGATTCCAGCAGCCAGCTTTTCAGCAGCTTCTAAACGAGCAGCAGCGCGTTGAATGCTTCCTTGAACCGATTCCAAGTCAGAAGAGGAGGGGAAACGCCCCGCCGCATCAGCAGCCGTAACTACTGTGGTGATTACTGATTTCATGTTCTGAGATCTCCAGAAATAGATTTTTGACAGTTTGTTTCAATTCAACTGGCCGCAGAGCCAGTAACTATTGGTCTGCTTGAATTAGCTCAGAGCAGAAGCAACGCGATCGAAGTAGCTAGCAGCTTCAGATGCCAAAGAGGAGCAGTCGCCATCGATGGTTTCCATTTTGCGGAAGCGATTACCAGCTTGAGCTTCTGTGTTGGTGCTATTGATGTGAGCAACAGAGCTAGCTTTCATGATTTGAACTGCACGAACTGCGGAGCCAGAAGGCACGCCCAGAGCGATGTAGGTTTCTTTCAAACCATTCAAGCAACGATCGTCCAAAACGGAAGCATCACCAGCCAACAAAGCGTAGCTGATGTAACGCAGGATGATTTCGCCGTCGCGCAAGCAAGCAGCCATGCGGCGGTTCGGGTAGCAATTGCCACCGGCTTGAATCAAACCTTGGTTTTCGCAGACCATGCCGGCGATGGCATCAGAAACTATGCAGCTAGCGTTGCTAGCGATCGCGTTTACTGCATCCAAGCGCTTGTTGCCTTCAGCAATAAAGCTTCTTAGTGAAGTAAGTTCAGCGCCACCAATAGTACCGGTTTTGGCATCTGCCGTGATTACGGCTCTGGAAAATGCGTCTAGCATTGAGCTCTCCTTCTGAATAAAAGGTAAAAATCTTGTTATTTAACAAGTCGATTTAGAACATAAAAGACAACGGGCCTCTCAGTCTCATTTATTAGAAACAAAGTAATAATCTGTAACATTTTGCTATAGGGGACACAGGGCATGGATCATCCTACCAGGGGAGGATTTAGGCAAAAACGCGGTTTCTCCGAGAGATGCTTGAGGCCCAAAGCGGGTTTTTGAGTCCGCCTGCGTCCAGCCAGACTGCTTGGGAGAATTTCTGGGGGAAGCTGCGAGACAGTTGCCGATCCTCGGCTCACGGGTAACAAATTATGTATGTCTGGTCGAGCTCCTCGATCTCGCCCGTGAGTCGATCGCCCTCGCGGATGAGTTTTCTCAGTTTTCTGCCACAGTGCCTTCCAAAGCCACAGCAACCACCCTGTAATGCTCATCCCGCTGCAGTTCCGAGAGTAATTCTTTAGCTTGGGAGTCTTGAGTACCGTGGAGGGCGATCGCTGCCCGCCACCGATTCCGCCAATAAGCTGCTACGCAGCTAAACCGGATAAAATAGCATTGCCTTTATTTTTGATTTTTCGATCCCATTTAATAACCATTTCTCCTTCATTTAATAATTTATGTAGCAAATCAGACAATTCTTCTACTGACTTAAACAGTCGATGTGCTATATATTCTTTCGCTGAATGCCAAACCAATTCAATCAAATTATAATCAGGGCTGTAAGGTGGCAAAAATTCTAAAATAATCTGAGGCATTTCGGCTAATATTTAGCTCAAAATATCTTTCTTTTTATTAAAACTAGCATTGTCTAAAATGATTACAATCTTCATTCCAGATTAGGCAAAGTTTTCAGTTTGATTGCCCAGTTCTCTCCACTCTTGAACTATCGAATCATTTAAAGCATTAATTTGCTCATAAAATGTATTCAAGTCTCCTCTTTTTATCACAAAATTTAACCTTTTTTTGTCATGATATCTCAACCCAGCCATGATATTTACTCTGCCTCTTTCCCTTTGATATGTAATTTTTTTTCGACTACATTTTTTACCCCATTTTTTTTTATCACTCGTAAACTGAATCCACTCTCACGCCTTTTACCATACCTGTAAAAGCTCTGGCGTTTGTTTAGTTATTCTTAAATACTCCGATAATTTCTGTTTAAACACTTCTCTTTCAAGGGGATTTTGTTTGGATTCTAAGCTATATTTCGCCCAAATCTAAACGTATTTTTTTTTGTAGTATCCGGGATATTTGGGAACCACTCAATTTAATTCCTGTGACTTTTTCTAAATATGTTGCTAATCTGGCTGCCGTCCATCTCCCAAATTCATATCCATATTCTTCCGGAGCTTTATCGATTGTATCTATCAATATTTGTTCATACTCTGGAGTGACTTTGCGAAAATTTCCTGGGCTTCTTTTATCTAAAAAACTATCCAAATTATCCGGATCGCCATGAACTGACCAATAAGCCACTGTTGTGTAAGCAATTTCCATAAATTCACTAATTTCTCGATAAGTTTTTTCGTCATTTATTAGCAATAAAATTAGAGCTTTTTCCCTCATGTAATTATCATCAGACTCTTTTAGTAGTTTAATAAGTCTCTATTTTTTATTTTGAGATAGATGGTTTTTAGCTAGCATATATTACAACTAATTATCCCTTAATTTATATTTAAATTATACGGTATAGCTGCGTATCAGCTTAACCGCATTGGTCCAAAATCACTTGGAGATAAAAGGCATGAACATCCAGATGCCCATACACTTTTGAATGATGTACAACAAGCACAACTATGGCAAGCGCTACAATCACCTCCAACTGTGGGTGGGCTTTGGAACGGACAGAAAGTTGCAAATTGGATGAGTGAATTATTAGGACGTTCAGTTAGTAGACAACGAGGTTGGGAGTATTTGAAGGCAATGAGACTACGTTTGAGAGTACCTCGACCCTCTCATCAGGAAGCAGACTTTACGGAACAGGAACAATGGAAAAAAAAATTAGCAAAAACGGTGAATTAAGTTCAAGAAGAGTACCCAAATGCCGATGTAGAAGTTTGGACAATGGATGAACATAGAGTTGGGCTGAAACCAATAATTAGACGTATTTGGGTAGATGAATCGACAGTACCCGTAGCATCGGTAAATTGGCGATTTAAATGGTTGTGGTTGTATGGCTTCGTTCACCCACAATCTGAAGAAACAAAGGCGTGGATTCTACCTTTTGTGAATACCGAAATTTTTAATCAAGTTTTAGCCGATTTCGCCCAACATTTTGAAGTCGGGGAAAATAAACAAGTCGTATTGACTTTAGATCGAGCTGGATCGCATACCGCTAAAAAACTTGATGTACCGCAGGGCATTCATATTATAGAAATGCCCTCTCACTCTCCAGAACTACAAAGGCGCAGAAAGACTTTAGCCACTTACAAATGAGCCTCTTGCTAATCGAACATTTAAAAATCTTGATGAATTAGAGGAAATTTTATTTAATCGTTGCCAACAATTACTCCAACAGCAAGACTTAGTTCGAGGTTTGACAAATTTCCATTGGTGGCCCCAAGTGGTGGCTTAATTATGGTTATGCTACCGGACATGATATCACTACATATTTATTACTACCGTTTTAGTTTCTACTGTTCGTCAAAATAAGTAGACAATATCTATAATTCTTGGAAGAACATATATATTGGAGGTGTTATCTGTAGTCGGCATTTAGAGAATTGGTATAAGGCGCGGTTAGTCTAAACTTCAGTAAGTACGATAAGTAAGTATTTAACAATTTTTCATCTATAGGTGGACAGCTAATGCAGCTACCAACTAAACCATCGATCGCGTTTTGAGAATCAAAGTAAAGACTTGTGATTGTCTGTAAAATTACGGTTTCATTAGAGAAAAGGCTGACCACTGGATGCAAAGCATTTTCTGGTGAATTTTCAACCAATTTTAATAACTCAAATTTCCACTGTTTATAAGGAATGCGTTCGAGTGAGCAGCCAAGAGAGCGAATTGAATCGCAAAGCTGATTCCAAACAATGGGGTGAGGGTTAACTAAATGGAAAGCTTTCCCGACCAATTCTTTTTGTTTGGATAAATGAACGATCGCTTGGCTAACATAATCCACAGGAGTCATGTCTACCATCATGTCTAAATCAGGTGTTTTTCCCATTTGAATGCAACCTATAAGTATTCTGCGGAGCAGATCGGCAGTATTGCAAATACCCGTTTGGCTGTCTCCTGAGATGAATCCCGGTCTATAAATATAAACGGGTAGCCCTCTAGAATGGGCAATCATAACTAATTTTTCAGCTACCCATTTACTTCGATCGTAACCTTCAGAAAGAGTTTCACTATCAGGTAGTTCGTCTTGTTCTCGAACTACTGTATATCCCTCGTAAGTATCCGAGCAAAATACGCCAATGGTAGAAACGAAATGCACGGGTTTTACTTTTATAATGCAGGCTAATCTCAAAACTTCCTGCGTACTGAGAACGTTTACCGCTTTCAATGCAGAGTATGGATAAATCAGATTTGTTGATGCACCATTATGGTAAATTACATCGATTTCGCTTGCCAATGCGTAAAATTGATTTGATGTAAGCCCTAAGAAGGGTTGAGATAAATCTCCTAAAATTGGAATGATGCGGTTGCTGATAGGTTGGTTATCAAGTAAGTAGCGTTCTCGACTTTTTTGGATTCTTTCGATGCCTTGTTCGAGGTTGGATGCTCTTACCAGGCAATAAATATTTGCCTGCGTTTTGTTTAGTAAGTCATTAAGTAAGTGAGTACCGAGAAATCCGGTTGCTCCTGTTAATAAGATATGGGATGGTTCTTTACCCCATTCAAAATTAATATTTTCAGGAGAGATGGTAGGATCTAGAATTGCTTCCCCGTTTAGATTGATAATTTCTTTTTGTGGTGATGTAGAATTGAAATCTGGGCGACTAGCGAGAGCGATCGCATCCGCAATTCCAGCAATAGTCGGTACTTCAAAGAATTGTCTTAGCGATACTTCTACCTGAAAAGCATCTTTCACTTTAAACATTAGCTGAGTAACTTTTAAAGAATGGCCGCCCAAATCGAAAAAGCGATCGTAAACGCCAACTCGATCGATACCGAGAATCTTTTTCCAGATTTCAGCTAACTTTTCTTCCACAGGAGTACGAGGCGCAATGAATGCTGTTTCTAGTTCTTCTCGATTTCCTTCTGGCGCTGGTAAGATTCGTCGATTTACTTTTCCAGAAGGAGTTAAAGGCAGTGCTTCTAAAAATACAAAAGCATTAGGAATCATGTATTCAGGTAACTTTTCTTGCAAAAAGTGCCGCAGTTCGTTGGCAGAATATGCTAACTCTTTGGAGACAACTATATAAGCAACTAAACGCTTGTCGCCCGGTATATCTTCCCTAACAATAACAACAACTCCCAATACATTTGGATGTTGCCCCAATGCAGTCTCAATCTCTCCTAACTCAATCCGAAAACCGCGAATCTTTACTTGGTCGTCCATTCGACCCATATACTCGATGTTACCATCTGGTAAATAGCGGGCTAGATCGCCAGTTTTGTACAGCTTTGAATTTTGAATTTTGAATTTTGAGTTTTCTTCTAATTCAGAGTTCAAAACTAATAACTCATTACTATTTAATGATGGACTGGCAATAAACCGTTGGGGTGTTAAATCTGGTCGGTTGATATAACCATTGGCCAAACTAACACCACCTATGTAAATTTCTCCTAGAATACCAATAGGTACTGGTTGTAATTGTGAATCGAGGATGTGGATTTGAGCATTGGCAATAGGACGACCGATAGAAGGCAATTTAGGCCAGTTTTCAGGTAAACCAGTGAGAGTAAATACCGTTACAACATGACTTTCAGAAGGGCCATATTGATTGTGCAAAGTGCAATCTTTTAGCTGACTAAACCAATTGACGATCGCTCGACTAATTTGTAACTGTTCACCAGCCGTCATAATTTCTCGCAAACTATGAGGTACGGTTCCTCGTTCCTCAGCAACCTCAGCTAGATGTTGAAGGGCAATAAAAGGAAGAAATAAACGTTCGATCGCTTCATCTTGGAGAAGTTGCAATAAAGCTACTGCATCTTTCCGAATCATGTCTGAAATTAACACTAAAGTGCCGCCAGAACACCAACTGGAAAAACACTCCTGAAAAGAAACATCGAAACTGATGGGGGCAAATTGGAGGGTTTTAGTAGCAGGGAAAGCGAAATTTTGTAATTGCCAATCGATCAGATTCACCAGGGGACGGTGACTCATTGCCACCCCTTTAGGTTTGCCTGTAGAACCTGATGTATAGATAACGTAAGCTAAATGGTCGGGTAATACGGCTGTCGTGGGGTTATCTTGCGGGCGTTGGGCGATCGATTTCCAGCCCCGATCTAAACAGATCGCTGGTATCCCATACTCTAACAGTGGCGGCAATAAACTTGCCTGAGTTAGCACTACTGGAACTCCGGCATTTTCCAGCATATAAGCTATCCGTTCTTGCGGATAAGCTGGGTCGAGAGGTAAGTAAGCTGCACCTGCTTTTAGGATGCCCAAAAGTCCGATCGCCATTTCCAGCGATCGTTCTAAGCAGATACCAACTACCGTATCTGGTACAACTCCTAGCGATCGTAAATGATGCGCTAATTGATTCGCCCGTTGATTCAACTCCCGATAAGTGAGTTGCTCCCCCTCAAAGATAACTGCTACCGCATCGGGAGTTCGTTCTACTTGAGTTTCAAATAACTGGTGAACGCACTTATTATGCGAATAATTGACTCCAGTAGCATTCCAATTTATTAACTGCTTTTGTTCGTCAATTGTCAACAAAGACAACTTCAAGATAGACTGATCTGGGTTGGCAACAATACTTTCCAACAAAGTGATAAAATGTCCAACCATCCGGGAAATACTAGCAGCCTCAAATAAGTCCGTATCGTACTCAAAACGACCCAGAATTCCTTCCGGTGTTTCTTCTAATTGAAGAAACAAATCGCATTTTGACGTACCGATATGAATGTCCATCTGGTTGATTTGCCAATCCTTAGAATCCAAGGTTGCAATTGGTGGTTCCAAAATAAACAACACTTGAAATAATGGATTCTGACCCAGCTTTCTTTCTGGTTGAAGTTCTTCCACTACCTTCTCGAATGGCAATTCTTGGTGAGCATAAGCTTCTAAAGCTACTTCTTTTTCTCTGGAAAGTAACTGTCTGAAACTGGGAAAACCAGAAAGGTCAGTACGTAGGATCAGCGTATTGAGGAAATACCCAATTAATCTTTCAATTTCCGGTCGGTTGCGCCCAGCAGTAACGGTGGCGACGGGAATATCTTCTTGTCCCGAATAGCGGTAGAGCAAAATTTTGAATACCGCCATTAATGTCATGAATAAAGTGACATTTTCCTGACGAGATAAAGCTTTCAGAGCTTCAGTTAAACTCTTGGAAAGTGCCAGAGTTTGCATTGCGCCCCGAAACTTTTGAACTGGCGGTCTTGGACGATCGGTGGGCAAATGTAGCGGGGGCAAATCTGCTAATTGCTGTTTCCAGTAAGCTAGCTGTGACTTCAGTAATTCTACTTGTAATTGTTGCCGCTGCCAGTAGGCAAAGTCGGCATACTGAACGGTTAGTTCTGGTAGGGAGGAGGGTTTGCGATCGCAAATAGCTTCGTAGAGTGCTACCAGTTCGGGAAATAGCACGCTGTATATAGAAACCGCATCTAAAATAATGTGATGTACGGTTATGTATAGTCTGTAATCCGTCTCGCTGAGTTGAATTAGAGTAGCTCTTAGCAACAAATCAGAGGTGAGATTAAAAGGTTGCCGTGCCTTTTCTGTGACTAACCGCAAAGCTTCTATTTCGCGCTCGCTTTCTGACGCTATTTCTTGAAGATTAATTAATGGCAGAGGCAAATAGCAACTTGGCTGAACGATCCGAATTGGTTGCCCATCAAAGATAGAAAAGTTGGTTCGCAGAATTTCGTGGCGATCGATAATTGCGTTGAAACTTTGTTCTAACGCTAATCGATCGAGGGAACTAGGTAAGTAAATTGTAAAGTGTTCGTTATAAAAAGGATTACCCGGTTCCACTTGCGCCAAAAACCACATCTGTTGTTCGCCAAAAGAAAGAGGCAAATTCTGGTTGCGAGAAATCACTTCGATTGGAGAAAGTTGTAAACTTGAGTTTGTTTGAAGTTCTGTTTCTATTTGCTGGGCTAATTCGGCTATTGTGGGTGCTTCAAACAAAGAGCGCAGAGACAATTCTATTGCAAGCGTATTTCGGATGCGAGAGATAACTTGAGTAGCTAGTAACGAGTGTCCTCCGCATTCCAAAAAGTTGTCATGAATCCCAACTTGCTCTAAATCTAAAATTTCCGCCCAAATTCTTGCTATCACTTCTTCAACCGGAGTGCGAGGAGGAACGAAAGGCATTAACTCAAGCTCTCGCTCCCGTTCTAAAACATCTGGGTTATCTACAATATCAGTTACAGAGTCAATATTGCTATTTGTCAGTTTCTTTCTGATTTGTTTCGGTGAAGGTAACGCTTGACGATCCAGTTTTCCGTTAGGAGTTAGCGGCAATTCTTTCAGGATGACAAAGTTAGAAGGCACCATGTATTCAGGCAACTTCTGTTTCAAGAAGTTGCGTAGGTTACGGCTAACAGTGCGTTGCAAAACTCTCAAAAGTTTCTGTTTTTCCAGGAGATTATCTAAGCTGGCTTGGATGGTAATTTGCTGCGTTGGCGTTAGCTCGAACTGAATCCCCGTTTGCTGTTTTTCTTGCCATACTACTTTACCTTCTACCCACAAAAGTTGAGAATTTTCTGGTAGCTGTAGGTGCAAGCGGACGCGACTATCTAGCTCTAAAACTTCTGTCATTCCTACTAAGCTAATACCACCTATTGAAATGTCTTCCGTGGTTACTTCTATAGTACGATTACCATCAAATTCAACCAAGCAAGGACTTTGATAAGGTATCCGTTCCGGTATGAGATTAGAGACGATGTAGGCGACTAAACGCTTGTCACCCGGTACGTCTTCCCGCGCGATCGCAACGGCTTGTCGCACATCAGGATGTTGTTGCAGTGATGCTTCAATTTCTCCCAGTTCGATGCGGAATCCGCGAATTTTGACTTGATGATCGATGCGACCGATAAATTCAATATTACCGTCTGGTAAGTAACGAGCCAAATCACCAGTTTTGTATAGGCGCGAACCAGCTTCATTGCTAAAGGGATTGGGAATAAATTTCTCTTGAGTAGTTTCGGGACGGTTGAGGTAGCCTCTTGCTAGTCCCACACCAGCAATGTGGAGTTCTCCAAGAATGCCGATGGAAACTGGTTGGAGATCGCGATCGAGAATATAGATTTGAGTATTATCGATCGGACGACCGATGTGAGGCAAAGTATTATTTGTACCATCGCTTTCGACCAACCCAGAAGTCGTGACTACAGTATTCTCAGTCGGCCCGTAGTTATTGACTAATTTGAAGGGAATGGAAGCTGATGGATGCTGATGAAGCTGATCTCCACCCGTCAGCATGATTCGCAAAGCTCCATCAAAAGGCCATTGTAGCGACAACAGCTTTTCTGCTATGAGGGTAGGGACAAAAGTAATTGTTATCTCTTTGGTCAATAGCCAATCGCGCAGTTTTTCTGGAGACAGAAGAATATCAGGATCGATTAAATAAATACTGGATCCTGATGCTAAATAAGGCCACACTTCCCACACAGAAGCATCAAATGCACTTCCAGCTAGCTGAGTAGCCCGGTCTAATGATGTTACCTCAAAGGCGCGTTGGTGCCAGAAAACTAGATTTAACAGCCCTGAATGGGGAATCAAAACCCCTTTGGGCTTTCCTGTTGAACCGGAGGTGTAAATGACATAAGCCAAGTTATCGGGCGTTACGCCCGTGGTGGGAGGAAGTTCACTTTCGGTAGAGATTTCTTCCCAATCAGTATCCAAGCAAACTACCTGTGCTTGATGTTCTGATAACGAGGCAATCAGTTGTTTCTGAGTTAATAGAACTGGTAGTTGCGAATCATCTAGCATATAAGCGATGCGCTCAGATGGATAGGCAGGGTCTATGGGGACGTAAGCACCACCAGCTTTAAGTACGCCCAGGATTCCCACGATCGTATCAAAGGAACGTTCGACGTAGATGCCTACTAACACTTCTGGCTTTACTCCGAGCGATCGCAGGTAATTCGCTAACTGATTCGCTTTTACATTCAATTCTCGATAAGTTAATTTTTGTCCTTCAAAAACCACCGCCACCGCATCCGGTGTACGCTCTACTTGAGATTCAAACAGTTGATGAATAGCTCCACCTTTCAAATGATCGGACATTTGATGTTTCCTCCAACTAATTATACTAAGTGACTGATTGTCAGCGATTATCTAGAACTTTCACTCTGAAGCAATACTCAACTAAAAGCCTTTGTGTTTAGCGAAAAGCTTGACAGGTTCGAGCTAAGTTTAAAGCTTACTCTTCTGTTCGCTATTTTTTGGATCGGTGCTACTAAATATAGATTACTCCAAATTGAAAAAAATCACAAATTTAGGTAGGAGCGATCCAAAAATATTTACTACCTTCAGAATCAACCAAATAAAATCTACATTAGGGAGCTTGACTTTTGGCGATTTTGCTGATTAACGGGAATCTCAATTATGAACTCCGCACCTTGACCTGGTGCTGAAACGCAGTTCAGTTGTCCGCCATGTTTTTCAACCACAATTTGATAACTAATAGACAACCCCAAACCCGTTCCAGAACCAACGGGTTTGGTTGTGAAGAATGGATCAAATAGTTTAGTACGCACTTCTTCTGTTACGCCAGTTCCATTGTCAGCAATCCGTATTCTTATCCAATCGCAATCTATTACTTCAGTTACGATAATAATGGTGCTAGAATTTTCCTTCATCTGTGTTTGCGAGCGATGGCGATCGCGCTGCTCTAACGCATCAATAGCATTAGCAATAACGTTCATAAATACTTGATTTAATTGCCCTGGGTAACACTCTACTAATGGCAGTTCACCATAGTTTTTAGTTACCTGAATTGCTGAATTATCTGCCTTTTTATTCAAACGGTTTCGCAAAATTAACAGCGTACTTTCAATACCCTCATGGATATCTACTGATTTGATATCTGCTTCATCTAAACGAGAAAAACTTCTGAGTGACAAAACGATTTCGCGAATACGGGTTGCTCCCAGTTGCATTGAAGAAAACAATTTAGGTAAATCTTCCAATAAGTATTCCAACTCAATTTCTTCAATATAATTTTGAATTTCTGGTTGAGGACTAGGATTGCTGTCTTGGTAGAGAGCAATTAAATGTAATAATTGTTCGCTATATTCGCTAGCGTGGCTTAAATTACCATAAATAAAGTTGACTGGATTGTTTATTTCGTGAGCAACACCAGCAACTAATTGTCCCAAACTAGACATTTTTTCAGTTTGGATAAGTTGTGCTTGAGCTTGCTTTAGGTCATCCAAAGCTTTTTGTAATTTAATTGCTTGATCTTTTGATTTATCATTTTTTTCGCTTAGTTCAAAGGTGCGTTCTTTCACCTTTTCTTCTAGCGTACGGCTGTATTCTTCTAAATTTTTATAAAGCAAAGCATTTTCTAAGGAAATAACTATTTGCGTCGAAAGGATTTTAACGATTTCTAAACGAGCAGGTGTAAATGCCCCAACAGTTAAATTATTCTCTAAATAAATTATTCCAATTAGTTTATTTTGATTGATAACTGGAGCACATAAAATGGATTTAACTTGAGCTTTAATGATATACGAGTCTTTGACAAATATTCCCTCTTTTGCGGCATTATTTAAAACAACATTTTCTTTTGTCCTAGCTACGTAATTTATTAAAGAAACTGGTAAATTTGGACTGTTTTCTATAGATATCGATGTCCACAAAGTTATTTGTTCTTGTTCTACAGTACCAGTTGCTTTGAGCGTTAAAATACCATTGGCTTCTAAAACAAGGCAGCTAGTTTGAGCGCCTGCATTTTCCATTAAAACTTTTAGCAATTTGTCCAAAAATTTATCAAGTACAATTTCGCCAGCAAGAGCTTGCGATGCTTTGATTATAGTTGCTAAGTCTAAAACATCGGCTTTAGTTCCGAAGCTTGAAGAACTTGTCGTAACAGTTAGTTCTCGACTAGAAGTTTCATTAGAGGTTAAAGATAGTAATTGCGGGTATTTTGATTCCAAATCTTTAATTTTTGCTATGGCTCCCCAACGAGCATAGCAATAGTATGACTCTAGTAAATATGTTTGAGCTATCTTTTCTCTTCCAAGACTACGATAAAATTCTGCTGCTTTTTCATTCGCTAGTGCTTCTTCGTGAATATAACCTTGCTCTTTGGCTCCTTGAATTGCTAGATCGTAATATTCCATTGCTGGCAGTATATGCCCTAAAATTTTAGCCTTTTCTGCGTCTACTAAATAATATTTGTGTTCGTAATTCATGGGAGCATATAACGACCATTTTTTTAATTTAATTTGGTTTGCTTCCACTTGTTTCAGGTTGATTTCTCTATCAATTTCTCCTACAATTGAACATTGTGCAAGTAGAATCATAGAATAGTAAAAATTTTGTTCGCTTGTATGTACTAACCCAGCCGAATAACCAGAATATTGCTCAGCTAGCTTTGCATAACTAACTGCTTCTGCGTAGTTTTGAAGTAAATATAAAAATATTGATTTGGAAAGATACGTAGAAAAAAGTAAAGCACCATTGTTTGATTCAGTAAAAATAGGTAGCATTACTTCTTCATCAAACAAATTACCGATTGCTCTACATTCATTTTCGGTTTTATTTAATAAATTCAAAACTAACTGTCGCCAAATTATAATAGAAAAGCTCAAGTAATTTTGTTTTAAATTAACTAATATGTTTGTGTAAATAGTTTGTTTGGCACACACTTCATTTAGATGCTCGCCTACAAAAAAAGGATAAACTGAAGTGTAAATAGCCGCGTAACCAGCATACTCTAAATCACCACTCTCTAAACCATATTGAACAGCTTCTTGTAAAGGTTCTATGGTTTCTCTAACATGGCTTACCCAATGTTTGATATGAACATAAAATAGTTCATACACTTTAGCTTTAACTTCTTTGGCATTCAATTGATCGACTAAATTTATTCCTAATTTACCGAACTGATATCCACGTTCAATGTTGTCTATTGAAGTACAAAGGAGTAAGCCATAAAAAGTATAAGCGAAAGTAGATAGTGATGAATTTCCATATTTAATGCAAATATTGACCATCGTAAACACGATCGGTACTAAAAGTGCTGGATTCATTACATAAGCAGGTGTTATCGCTTTAACTAATATTCGCATGGCTGCAAGTTTATCAGGGTCAGTCATTTCTGGTAAATTGCTTAAATTATCAATATCTAATTCTTCAGGCAATTTTTCAACTAAAGGTTCTCCTAACATTTCCAGCACTAACAACGATGTGTCAAGCGCTGCTTGCATCTGATTGAGAGAAATATAAAATTGGATTTTTATTTCATATACTTTGACTTTTTGTAAAAGCGAAGTAGCTTTTTTTAAAACAATATCACCAAGAGAACTTGAACTTTCAAAATTGTTATTTAAATATTCTACTTCTACTGTTTCTATATACAGAAAAAAAGTTAATTTATAATTACTATTCCAACTATCTTCTGCAAGTAATTCTAGCCCGAAATTTAAGTATTTCTGCGCGAGTTCATAAGCTGCTGCTGCCTTTGCTTTCCGCGCAGACAACAGATTTAACTCAGCTAGCTCTTGTTTAGTTTTTTCACTTGTAATTAACTCTATAGCCATATTTAAGTGATTGACAATATCAAAAACTTTCTCTTCTATTTCTGTCGTTTGAGTATTCTTTAGTAGTAGTTGACCGACTTTTAAATGAATTTCTTTTTTTTGCTCTGCTGGAATCAAAGAATAAGCGGCTTGTTGAACGCGATCGTGCAAAAATTTATACTCAATATTTAGAGATAAATTACTTTGTTTTTCTGACTCATCAACTAATGTTAATGATGTATTTAAATCATTAGCTAAAGGAATTTTATAAGCACCGCTTAAAGGAAAAATTAAATCTTCTTGAAGTGCTTGCCAAAGCTCTGTTGCTGTAGATGATAAAGATTTTTCATTGACTATTGCTAGATCGTTTAATGTAAATGTATTACCAATACAAGCTGCTACTTTTAAAACATTTTGCGTAAAACTAGGAAGTTCTTCAATTTTGTCAACCATTAATTCAACAACATTATCCGTAATTTGAACTTGTTTAATTTGCTGAATATCCCACGGCCAATTACCAGCATTCGGATCGAATGAGAGTAGGTTCTCTTGGTAGAATGTTTTAAGTATTTGAGTTACAAAAAAGGGATTGCCAGCCGTTTTATTAAAGACTATTTCTGCTAAAGGTAAGGCTTTTTCTAATTCGCAGTGAAGCGTGTCTGCAATTAATTCATTAACTTGAACAGTATTTAAAGGTTGTATATCGATCTGATTTACTTTAACTCCAGCTTTTTGAATTTCATTCAAAAGCAACGTCAATGAATGAGCTTCATTCACTTCGTTATCTCGGTAAGCTCCAATTAACAAAAAGTATTGACTATCTAATGACATCATTAGTAGCTGGAGTAATTTTAATGAGGCAGAATCAACCCACTGTAAATCGTCTATGAAAAGAACTAAAGGATGTTTTTTACTGGTAAAAACACCTAAAAACTTTTGAAAGACTAAATAAAATCGATTTTGTGATTCTCCAGATTCTAATTGAGGAATAGGGGGTTGCGACCCCATAATTAATTCGACTTCAGGAATGACTTCAATAATAACTCTGCCATTTGTACCCAAAGCTTTTAATAATTTTTCTTTCCAGATCTGAATTTTTTTTTCACTTTCAGTTAATAGCTGGCGAATCAAGGTCTGAAAAGCTTGAATTAGTGCAGCATAAGGAATACCGCGTTTAAATTGATCGCATTTTCCTGAAGTAAAATAACCCTTTCGCCGCACAATTTGTCGATCGATTTCATTAATCAAGGCTGTCTTGCCGATTCCTGAGGAACCGGAAACAAGTATCATCTCACTCTTACCTTGACTGGTTCTTTCAAAAGCAGCGTTTAGGGTAGCAATTTCTCCATCGCGACCGTAAAGCTTTTGGGGTATTTGAAATTTAGCAAAAACATCATGCTGACCGAGAATGAAATTTTCAATTCTTCCATTAGTTTGTAGTTGAGTTAAACACGCTTCCAAATCTGCCTTAATTCCATAAGCACTTTGATATCTATCCTCAACAGTTTTGGCTAATAATTTCATCACGATATCAGATACTACTTTCGGGATAGTTGGATCTAGTTCATGCGGTAAAGCGGGTATTTTGG
Organism: Microcoleus sp. S36a_B3; assembly: GCF_036700745.1. Lineage (NCBI taxonomy): Bacteria > Bacillati > Cyanobacteriota > Cyanophyceae > Oscillatoriales > Microcoleaceae > Microcoleus > Microcoleus sp. S36a_B3. The sequence goes on from NZ_JAUBPN010000010.1 coordinate 150,789, forward strand.
CAATATGACTGTGAACGAGTTCCATCGCATCTGTAGTTTGAAATGGCAACTGTCTAGTCAGCATTTCATAAAATGTGACACCCAAAGAATAAAAGTCAGTACGATAATCAATCGCGCGATTCATCCTACCAGTTTGCTCTGGGGACATATAGGCCAAAGTTCCTTCTAATAGATCGGGATTGCTGGCTAGATATTTTTCTTGCATCAGAAGTGATGCAATTGAAAAGTCTGCGATCTTTATTTTTAATGTTCGCTGGTTAATAATGATATTATCGGGCTTGATATCTTTGTGTATAATATTTATTTTATGTACTTCTTCTAAAGCTTTAGTTGATCCAATTGCTATTTGCAAAAATACAGATAAATCTATAACTGTATCAGTATTTAAAAATTTTTTCAGTGAATTACCACCAAAATCTTCTAAAATTATAGCTATATAATTGTTAGATTTTTCTATGCTATAAGCTTTGACAATGCCTTCTGAATCTAAGTTTTTCAGCAATTCATACTGATGTTTAAATACATAAATGTCTTGACTGGAAGGATATGCCTTTTTTAGAATTTTCACAATAACAGGTTGAAGATCTCGAATTCTCCGCGCTCTATAAACCTGGGTCATTAAACTATCGTGAATTTTTTCTAAGTATTCATAACCTGCAATAATAAACATGGCTTTTTCCTAATTGTCAGCAGAAAGTTTATAATTCTTATAATTGTAATTGATTCATCTTAGTTTTGCATCAGTGATTTTACGGTTTCGATCCTGCAACTTAAATATAACTGAACGTGAGTTCGATGGAGTGCGATCGCTTGATTGACATAGTAGATGGGTGGAAGATGGCTTCATTGACGGGTTCTGCGAGAGTGGGGCGCTCGCTTCATTTGTGCTGGCATCAAATCTCAAATGTTGGAGAATTAATAATAAGTTAAAACTGTTAAAATGTAGTGGATTCGGGTTGAGAAATTTTAAAACTTTGAAATCCGATCTTTCCTTTTTTGGCATTTTCCTAAAGATATAGCACTTCTTCAATTGAATAATAGTTCTTAACGAGCCACTTTGCTCTCCAACACTCAGCCAGAAGAAGCTGGATTTTTCTGGCTTTGTACCATTCCTCTATCTGAGCTGGTGTCTAATACCAATTTCATTAAGTAGCGTTACATCTTACCCCCCCCAAGGCATCGGGGGGCTAGGACTTGATCTATAGCACATCTTTAAAAAAATAGGCGTTGCTGAATCAGGGTATGATACGGGCCCAAGTACGAGAGGGGAGCCGAAAATGATTTCTGGGATTTTGATGGGGAATTGGAACATCTCCAAATTTTAGATAATGAATTAGTAATTTAATTGAATAGCCTAGCATTTGTTCAGAATTAGAATAACAAAGAGTTTTTCTTTTTAAGCGAGCTATCCGGGTGTCTTAGTCTTGTATTTTCACCCTCAACTCTTGTCATATAGGTTTTGCTAATAATCTGATCTCCCTCTGGAATAAAATTTGGGTAAACTTTCCAGCCATCTGTCACATAAAAATAGCATTTCCATTTACTAACAAGATCCCATAGTAGTTCAAAAGTTTTTGCGCTATGGTCGCCTAAAGTCCATCCTAAAATACCTGGCTTAAAGTGGTCTACTGCTGTCCAGATCCAGGTCTTGTTTTTTTTTGAACCGACAAATGTTTGTAATTCATCTAATTCTCCCACTTATGGATTTATTTGTGGTTCATAAAAATCTAGCAAGAATTTTTCTGCTTGTTTTACCCAATTAATAATTGTAGTATGATGCACATTCTTGACTCTTTCAATTGCTCGAAAACCCATGCCATTAACATACATTTTTAAGCATTCACGTTTCACTTTTTCGGAGTAGCCTTTTTGAGCTTGATAATCTATAAATTGTCTCTTACATTTCACACAGATATAATTCTGTTTGCCTTTTTTATGAGCATTTTTATTAAAATTAGTTGAGTGACATTCAGGGCATTGCATAATATTGTATTTTAATGAGTGTTATTTTTTGGTATTCGCACGACCACTTCATCATATCCTAATTTAGCAACGCCGATTTCTGATCCTCACCCATCTTCTCAAACCCCAGAATAAATCGTTGACACCCGTCATCAGTCCACAAGGCCGGAATCTTAAATCTCGCCGCACAGTTGGGGTATTCCGATCGCACTTTTAACCAATCTCGATACTAATGCCGTAAGCGAAGCAGACCGAAGGTATCGCCCCCGTACATCCCCAAATCAACCCAACATCCTGTCAAATCCCGATCGCCCACTAGATCGGGGACACGGCACCGTGCCGCGCCCGAGATCCGTAGATTACTTGCGGCAACCTTCGGCGATCGCCATTAACACAGCTTTACGCACTTCAGGATGCGATTTCTCCAGCCCGTTAGCCCGAAAAATCCAGTGTCCGCCGCCCGCGTGCTCGATCGCAATCTTTTGTCCGTCAGGCAAAACAATTTGCCACCAATTCAACACAGTGGCTTTAATCAGTTGGCACTGAATCTGGCTTAATTGAGCCTCCATCAGCTTCAGTTGACGCATGATAGGATTTTGGGCTGAGGATTTCATTATTTTTCTCCTTAAATAAAGTGGACTGTTGCTCTGCTAAAATTTCAGTTCTCTGATTTTTCAACTTAATTTCACTTTCTGAACTTTTCGCCTTAATTTCACTTTCTGAACTTTTCGCATTAACTTCCCTTTTAGCACCTTTCGGCTCAATTTTACCTCCAAAACCTTTAGATTTAACTTTACCTTTAGCTCCAGTTGCAGACTGTTCCGCTGCGGGCTTCTTAAATTCCGCGTCCAACTGGTCTAAAATCTCCTCTTGTTCGGGAGTGTGTTCCGCCGGCTGCTCTAGGTTTCTGGGGTTATATTCGTCAACCAACCTTGCCAAAAATTCCGAAACTGACATTCCTGCGGCGGCCGCCTTTTTGGTTAAAAGGTCGTAGGTATCGGTTTTGATGCGAATTTGCTTGAGCCGGAGGTTGGGATTGTTGTCAACAGTTTCGGCAATAGTTACTGCCGTAATCCTTTCTTTGGGGATGACATCCACCACTTCTTGCCACTTTTCCTCTAAAGCACAGTCACCGTACTGGTCTGTAACTGCGTGTTTGAACAAAGGCACAACTTGAGCGACACAGCTTGGCAAAATCTCAAATCCGGCTTTGATTAAGCGCAGGCAAATGCCAGCAGATTTGATGATTTGTGTGCAGTAAAAATACTGTCTGCCTAATGCTTGTTCGCAGTAACTTTTAAAAGTTTTGAATTTGTGTTTGTACAATCGCAGTTTTCTGATCGCGTCCAGCATGATTCCTTGCCGCACGTAGTCTAGAAATCCCCTTTTAATTTCCCCTGTCAGGTAGTCTAAATCGTGAAAGGGAGATTGATTTTGGATTTCTTCTTCAAAGTCTAGCAGCGGGCCTGCAAAGTGAAAGTTGGAGGCGATATCGCCTAGGTAGAAGTTTTCGGTAGATGTGGTCACGATCGGGAATGGGTGGAGAAATGGAACGATAACACGGAAGTTGTGCGATCGCAAAGTGGAAGTTTTGGTCGGGTTCTTTGATACAATTTTGAGTTGGGTTGTGCTGTAGGTCGATCGACCTTACAGCAGGGCACCACATCCTCGGCGCTGAGGAAAAGAGGCTTGAGGTATGCGCCCAACCTCCAAAAATCAGCTTGGGTATGCAAGCACAATTGACAGACACTGCAAATAAGGCGGTTATTCAAACCTGCACGTTTTGAATGTTCGGCTCGCTCGGCCGCCTTTGTTTTGCCTACCAACATGAAGTTTACGTCTTATTAAACTCTTTGTCAAGACGTTGGCATCATGAATATTTCGTCCTATGATTGAAGAAGATTTACAAGAAAAGGAGAAGTCTCCATTGAGACGACTCAGAGAACAAGCTGGACTAACACGCCCTCAAGTCAAAGAAAAAATCGGAATTTCCGAGCGAAGACAAGCTGACTGGGAACTCGGCAAGGCTCTACCTAATGCTGAAAACATACTTGCGATGGCTAACCTGTACCAGGTTTCTCTAAAAACTATGTTTGAGCTTTTAGGATTAGACGTAACCGAAATTCCCGATGACTTACCAAGTCGCGAGCCCTCGCCGAACGACAACTAACAAGCACAGCTAAACCACGATCTCGATCGTCGATTTGTCAACAACTTTGGCTGTGAATTTGCTATGATCTGCCCCAAAATAAACAAACTCAAGAGTCCAAAGATATACCAGCAATGCAAATCTGGCGGGAGGCTGTGGGTTTATCGCAATCGGCCTTAGCAAAGCAAATTCCCGACAAAACGGGCGCAAAAACCCTAAGTCAGCAAGCCATTAGCAAGTGGGAGCGAGGATTAGACGAACCCGAACTGACTATTGCTCAAATGAAAGCCCTTTGCAAAGCTCTGGGAAAAACGCTTAACGATTTACCCAACGATTTAGGCCCACAAAATCCTGACCAATAAAAAGTCAAAAAGCCCGATCGCCCGATTCGTCCATCAATCGGTAATTTTCCCTCTCAGAGCCTTAATCTGCCCCCGCTTGGTTTTGCTGTCGAGACGCTTGCGCTGGGAACTGCGAGTCGCTTTGCTGGGTTTGCGCCTTTTGGGGATGACGATCGCACTTTTAATCAGTTCTTGCAGCCGCCTCAAAGCCTCCTCCCGGTTTTGTTCCTGGCTGCGGTGTTCCTGGGCTTTGATGACAATCACACCTTCGGAGGTGATGCGCCCGTCGTTGATTTGCAACAAACGCTGCTTGTAGCGATCGGGCAATGAGGAAGCTGGGATATCAAAGCGCAAGTGAATAGCACTCGCCACCTTATTGACATTTTGCCCGCCCGCGCCTTGGGAGCGAATCGCACTAATTTCGATTTCGCGATCGGCAATAAATACTGTGTTGGAAATTTCTAGCATGATTGGGCGGGCGATCGGGCAAGCTGTAGAGAAAATTTTGGTAACTTAATCTTTAGAATAACCGCGACTGACACATCTAGACCACAGAAACCGGTTTTTTTACCCTAACTGTCGGTTACAACTAAATATTTTCTCCAAAAACCCGGTTTCTCATCCCTCCTGCATAAATCCTAATCACTACTTTTTCTACCAAGAGATAGTCGCTTTTGAGGTTGCAAAAATAGTAAGTATGTAGAAACAGAAAAAATAGGTGATCCAGCAGATGGCAGATATAAAGCTGAGCATTGTTATTACCAGCGCCGACTCCGAACTCGGACAAGCAACAGTCCGGCAGTTTGTAGCGCAGGGACACAAAGTAACTGGATTGACACAGGAAAAAGACGGTGCAGCAGCCGTGCATTCAGCCGGCGGAGTTGCGGTAGAAACTGACCATTCCAGCGGTGTGGAACTCAGGGATGCCATTCTCGCCGCCAATCCAGATGTGGTTGTCAACCTCACACCGCAAAAAGCAAATACCCTGCTCAGCGACGGGCAAGATTGGAAAGGATTCGATAAAACGCTTTCTACAACAACTGGTGCACTGCTGACAGCGGTAAAAGACACAAATATTAAGTTGCTAATTCACACTAGCTACACTTTTTTGTACGCTAACACCAAGGAAGCAACAGAAAACACACCATTGAGCGTACCAGGAGATGACGCAATTTTCAAAATGGCGATCGCCACCGAAAATCAGGTGACAAACAGTCAGATTCCGACTTGTGTATTGCGGATGGGATACCTGTACGGGCCTGAATCGGAAGACCTCAAACTGTATATAAAATCGTTTAAAATGGGTCGTCCTTATTTTGCCGGGCCCGAGAGCAATCTGGGAAACTGGCTGCACTTTGAGGATGCGGCGGCGGCTTTGGTAAAGGTAGCCGACGAATCGGAACCGAAGGGTGCAATTTTTAACGTTGTCGATGGTGTGCCGGTGTCTTTTGCTGATTTTATCGATCGATTCGCCTTCACCCTGGGCAGAAAACGCCCCGCGCGCATCCCCATGTGGCTGACACCGCTAGCACTGGTGTTAGTTGTCACCCCTCAACAAGTCGATTTGTTAAAGCTTTCTACTACTGTCAACAGCGACTCATTCCGCAAGCAGTTTGGGTGGAGTCCGCGCTATGCAAGCTACCGAGAGGGTTTGCAGCAAACAGTTGATACCTGGGGAGCGAGTGCTAGTTGAATTGTTTTGATTTGAGGCAATTAGTTCGCGATGCAGAACTTCTATATGTCAATGCTTCGGTTAGCGCTTTTTTGTGTCATTGCGAGGAACGAAGCAATCGCAGTATCTGTTTTTTACAGTTAACTAACTTTTAGTTATTGTAGGGTGCGTCAGTGGTAAATGTTTGTTCACTTTGCCGAGGGTTTCGCCTGACGCACCCTATGAGCTGGCATACAAACAACCGATGTAGCCCTTGCAGATCCTGGTATATAAATTAGTTACAATGTTTAGAGATTAAGATGAATTCGATTAGTTTTTTTCTATCCCATAAATCTACTTCGTTAGATTTAGCAAGATTGTAAGCGTTTTCTGTGAATCGGTTGTTGGTGATGACTCTTCCTTTATTTCCTTTGTAATGTCTGACGGCTCCTGCTACTTCTTGAACGGCTTTAATACCAACTGGATTTTTGCTTCTTTTTGCTTGAACCACTGTTGTTGAGCCATCTTTGTATAAAATTAAATCAGCCCCATAATCTTGACTATCTTGAGTTAAATTAACACTGTAGCCACAGTTTATAAAATGAACACGTAGAAATTCTTCAAACTCTTTTCCTGTCATTTCATCCACTTCCACAATACCACTTTCTAATAAACGTTTTCTTGACTTTTCTTCTTTAAGTGTGTCAAATACTGCTACTGCCATCTCACCGATAACAGCAGTGGCTTTTACTATAAAAGGTTTCATAAAATTAGATTTATAATATTGCAAGTAGATTGTAGGGTGCGGAGCGGGCTGAATGTTTTCTCACTTTGCCGATCGCCTCGCCTGACGCACCCTACACCAAATTAGTCCGTAGTGCCGGTTTGCAGCGACTCTTCAGCAGCCTGCGTCCACTCAGAGTGGAAGAATTCACCGCGCGGTTTGTCGGTGCGCTCGTAGGTGTGAGCCCCAAAATAATCGCGCTGAGCTTGCGTCAGGTTTTGCGGTAATCTTTCGCGCCGGTAGCTGTCGAAGTAGTCCAGCGACGCGCTGAAGGCCGGTACTGCAATCCCCAGCAGGCTAGCGGTAGACAACACCTCGCGCCAAGCTGATTGGCGATCGAGAATAGTCTGTTTAAACTCCGGCGCTAACAGCAAATTCGGCAGCGCCGGATCGTCATTGAAAGCTGTTTTAATCTTGTCCAAAAATCCAGCGCGAATGATACAGCCGCCTTTCCAAATTCGGGAAATTTCGCTCAAACTCAAGTGATAATTGTACGACTTCGAGGCCGCGCTCAACAGCGCCATGCCTTGGGCGTAGGAACAAATCTTCGAGCAGTAAAGCGCATCTCGAACTTTGTTAACAAACTCCTTAGTATCGCCTTCGTACTTGGTGGTAGGCCCCGTCAGTACGTGGGAAGCATTGACGCGCTCTTCTTTGTAAGAAGACATAATTCTCGCATTCACCGCAGCGATAATTGTGGGAATGCTCACGCCCAATTCCAAAGCACTCATGACAGTCCAGCGGCCCGTGCCTTTTTGACCGGCCGCGTCCATAATTACCTCAACTAAGGGCTGCTTAGTTTCTGGGTCAATGTACTTGAAAATATTCGCGGTAATTTCAATCAAAAACGAGTTGAGTTCGTCGGTGGTATTCCATTCGGCAAATACTTCTTGCAACTGCTGACCGTTGAGTCCCGCCACGTTTTTGAGCAAATCGTAGGCTTCGGCAATGAGCTGCATATCCCCGTACTCAATGCCGTTGTGCACCATCTTCACGTAGTGACCGGCACCGCCGGGGCCGATGAATGTGACGCAGGGGCCGTCATCTACTTGAGCTGCTATTTTTGTGAGAATTGGCTCTAGGATGCCGTAAGCGGCGTGGGTGCCACCGGGCATCAGGCTAGCACCGTTGAGCGCGCCTTCTTCGCCGCCGCTGATGCCCATGCCGACAAATCCCAGTCCGGCTGCTTCTAAATCTTTGGTGCGGCGTTCGGTGTCGTCGTATAGCGAGTTTCCGCCGTCAATGATCATGTCCCCCGGTGACAGCATGGGTTTGAGCTGGTCGATGACTGCATCTACGGCTTTCCCAGCTTGCACCATGACTAAGATGCGGCGCGGGGTTTCTAGGGCATCGACGAATTCTGTGAGAGTCTTGGCGGCTACAATGTTTTTGCCGGGGGCGCGTTTGGCCATGAATTCGTCGGTTTTAGCTGTTGTGCGGTTGTATACAGCTACCGAGAATCCTCTGCTTTCGACGTTGAGGGCTAGGTTTTCGCCCATTACGGCTAGACCGATTAAACCAAAATTTTGCTTTGTCATGCTAATAACCCGCTAGTTTCGCTGGAGGTTTGATTTGAGATAGAGGAAAGCGAGGCGGGGTATACCGCTTTCCGGTGGACTAAAGTATTGGACAATAGACCGAGGAGGTTTAGGTTTATTTTTATATTGTAAGAATTGCTGTTTGGTAAATCAGTAGGGTTTTTTTAAGATTTAAGGGATATTAAAGACAAGGACTGGTGATGCTAAGGCCACTATTGTACCGATCGCAGTAACGATAGATACAAACAAGCGCACATTTTGAGGAAAATTTAGGAGACTTTTGTAACTATGGAAGATTTGCAGTATCTGGCGGCCTGGGTGAAGGAGCAACACGCTCGCGAGTATATTTTAACTTGGCTGCTGAGTCAACAGGGGCTGTGGTGGTCTGATGGGGACATTTATCAGGCGGTTTTGCAAAAGTCGGGAAAGCTTTTGAAAGCGTATGTTCAAAAAAGGCAAGCTGGAGAGTTATTTGAGGGGATTTCTGAGAAGTTGGTGGGAGATGAGAATTGGGATGATTTGGTGGTGAGTTTGGGGCGAATTGTTGCTGTGTATCAAGAGGAATTGCTGAAGTTGCAAGAACGGGACAGGCGCGGGGATGGGGTAAAAAAAAAGTTGATTAGCGAACCGTTGACTGGTAATTCTTTGTCGGTTTTGGAGGTGCAGCAAGCTTTGCCAGATCCTTATGCTGATACGCTGACTGGGAGGTAATTGGCGATGGCTTACGCCCCGCTACGCTACGACTTTTCGGAGGCACAATAATCTCAGAAACCGGGTTTCTTTCTATATCTCTGGTACTCAACTGCAAATTGTTGCAGAAACCCGGTTTGTCGCTATTTTTCCTAATCTTAGAAACCGGGTTTCTGCCGATATCTCTGGTACTCAACTGCAAATTGTCGCAGAAACCCGGTTTGTCGCTACGCAGCGATTGAAGTGCGATCGAGATTTAAGGATTGAGAATAGGTGTAAGATCGAGAACAAATCCGGGAAGTACGTCTTCACCCGAAAGTTTTGGCGGTTGGTCAAAAGAGAAATTAATCACTTCTGCTGCATCTTCAGACAACCGATAGATTTCTACTAAAGGCGTTTGGGGGTCAATTAGCCAACCTAAGCGACAGCCGTTAGTTCGATAATACCGCATTTTAGCCCGCAATGTTTCTAGGGAATCACTTGCAGAACGCAATTCAATTACAAAGTCCGGGCACAGGGGAGGAAATTTGCGCTTATTTTCTGCGGATAATGCTTCCCAACGTTCTAGGAGTACCCAAGCAGCATCTGGGGAACGCTTCGCACCGTTGGGTAATTGAAAGACGGTGGAAGAGGCAAAGACTTTTCCCAATCGAATCTGACGATTCCACAAATTTAGGTCTGTAGTCAACTCGGAATTTCTGATGCCGCTTTCGCCGCCTGTTGGAGGCATAATAATTAGTTCTCCTTCGGGAGTTTGTTCTAATCGCCACTCTTCATTAGCGATGCACAATTGATAAAATTGTTCGTCGGTTAAAGCGACGGCTGCAGGTAGGTTGAGAGTTATAGTTTCCATCGTTGATATTATTGCCAACTAGGTTGGTTTTATTATAACTCGCACTTTCTGACAAGTTTCTCAAAAAAGTGGCTAACCCCAGAAACTTGGTTTCTGCCGATATCTCTGGTACTCATCTGCAAATTGTCGCAGAAACCCGGTTTCTCGCTACGCAGCGATGGAAGTGCGATCGTATTTCTGTCGCTTGGTGGGGGCGGGTTTATGTAGATTGTCTGTTGGAGTTGGATATAGTTGGTGAAGCCGCCCCTACCGAAATTTTGTTTGTTTGACTCTAAATATAGCTGCTAGCTTGACGGGTGAACATTGAGCAGTAAATTCCGTTTGCTGCGATCAATTCGTTGTGGGTTCCGATTTCGGCTATTTTACCATTTTCCATCACGGCGATGCGATCGGCAATTTTGGCCAATCCCAATCTGTGGCTGATGACAATCGTTGTTTTCCCGACGGCGATTTGGCGGAATATGCTGTAAATTTCGTGTTCTGTCTTGGGGTCGAGGGCGGCGGTTGGTTCGTCAAAAATTAGCACTTCGGCTGTAGAAAGCCGCATGAGGGCGCGGGCGATCGCAATTCTTTGCCACTGTCCTCCCGATAAATCGATGCCGTCTTCTAATTGTTTCCCCAAGGGTGTTTCTAAACCTTTGTCTAAACTGTTGATTTTAGCTGCGATTCCTGATTCGGAAATTGCTTGATTAATTGCGGTGTCATCCGACAGGGAAAGCAAGTCGCCGAAACCGACGTTTTCGCGGACTGTGGAGGGGAAGCGGGCGTAATCTTGCATAACGACTGCGATGCGCGATCGCACGTATGCTAGAGAGTACGATCGCAAATCTTGACCGTTCCAGGCGATCGTACCACTTGTCGGGTCGTACAGGCGGCCGAGGAGTTTGCCAAGAGTCGTTTTACCCGCGCCATTTTCCCCAACAAGCACGAGCATTTCCCCCGGATTAATCGTTAAATTGATATCTGTAATTGTGTTTTTAGTGCTACCGGGATAGCCAAAAGATAAATCCTTAATTTCGATGCCAATTTTATCTTTTCTCACCTCAACATCTTGGCTGCTATCCGGCAAGTTTGGCAAGCGAGATGCTACATTTACCAGCGGAGACTGCAATTCTGGCTTCAGATCCAACAGTTGAAAAATCGGACTGACACCGAGGCCAATATCGTACAAATTAGTGTAACTATTAATCAATAATTCTAAACTGTTTTCTACTTGGACAATTAAACCAGAATATAGCGCCAAATCCCCCAAAGTATAGCGCCCTCCCAAAGCTCCCATTACTACATAAACAAAGGGCAAAGCTACTCCTACTCTACTAAATATCGACCACAACAGTACAATAATTGATGCTTTTTTTCGGATGCCCTGCATCTCGCTAAAAAACTGCACGAACTGACTTTGCCAGCGTTTAAGCCAAAGTTCTTGCAGCCCAAACAAACGCAATTCCTTAGCGTATTCTTCCCCAGTTAATACTCGTGATGACAAGTTCATTTCGCGACTAATTTTAGCTTGCTTTTTTTGAACTCTCCAGATGATTCTGGTATATTTTCTTTCGATGTAAATTGAGGGAAGTGATGAGATTAACATCAGCACGGGTACCCACCACGCTATAGCAGCAGCAAGGCTGACAGATGGAATAAAAATAAAAATTCCGGTGATTGTCATGCTGATGCTGAATGCTAGTTGTTGTATTCGGGATACTCCGGTTTTTGCGAGTTCTACAATATTTAAGAGTTCTGGGTTTTCAAACAGGGCGATATCGTCGAAATTGGCAACTTTTTCGAGGACTTTTCCTTCAACTGCGCCTTGAAGGCGATCGCGCAAAGATGTTACTGTAAAGGAACTCATTGTATCGATGGAATCGCTGACTAATTTGAGAGTTAAGACTCCGGCAATACTCCACAGCAATATTGGATGAGAAAGTATCAAAGCTAAGGGCTGTGCTGTTTTGGGTTGCGACAGCAAGCGAGAGACTTCATCAATGATTAATTTATCTAAAAATAGTACGCCAGATGGGGCTGTACCGCGAATGATATTGAGTAATATTAAATTGCGGAGTTCAATGGGTGCAGCTTTGATTATCAGGCTCAAGCTGCGCCGCAAAGCTTGGAATGTGGTAATTTGGATGGGTTGCATTATTTGTGGGTAGGTGTCGGGTCTAGTCATCCCCGGACGGTAGATTATAGATGATGATTTGATTAATTGTATTTGGCGATCGCATAATTTGTCTTTCTTTATCCTCAATTTTCCCAGGTTGGTTGAAAATTTACGATCGCATTCATAGCTCGTTCTAAGCTGGGGGAATTAGTCTGTGCTGACGCAACTTGCCAATTTTGATCGACAAACTGGATCAGTTGACCGTTGTAGTCTTTACCAATTTTTGCGGTACTATTGCGATCGGGGACGATACCCTCCCGCAGTTCTCGCTTCTTTGACTTTTTAGCCAGATTGATTAAAAGCTGTTTGGGGTCGGAAACTTTATCTACATCAGCAGGAATCAAGTCTACTGAAATACCCAGAAATTCAGCAAATGCTTCTCGATGTGCTAGCAACCACGCTTCGACTTCTTTAACCGCAATCCGAAACAGCAGATTAGGATGTTTTGGTTGAGTTAACCACTCCGAAAGAATTACTAGCGGGCATTCTGCATTATCCAAATCAGTTAATACTAAGTATGGCATTCCCTTTGCCGCATTATTGTACGCAGGAAGGTTATTTTTAATTTTGCCATATCCTCTCTGATTCAAGCAATTTCCAACTGAAAAGGGACGTTGAGACTGTTTGAGCATTTGTTTGAGAACGGCTTCACTCAGTACATCCTCAAACACTAGATTGATGGGAATATCCGTCATTTGAATAAACTGAGTTGTTCGATCGCGGGCGGTGCTGTGAGAGGAAGTGCAGCATCAGCTATACTTAAACCTCCTTCTAGTAGCATTTTTATTTGTTCGTTACTTGAAGCAAGTTTTACCTGAGTTCCTTCAGAAGTCGGTGTCATGAGCAGCACTTCTTCGCCTCCAATACCTTTGTCTGAGAGCAAATCTGCACTGTGGGTACTGAGAATAACCTGTCGCTTTCTCGGACGCTGAAGGCGATAAATCAGAGACGGTAGATTGCTAACAATCGCCGAATTTAAAGAGAGTTCTGGTTCTTCTAGTAACAATAATGTATCGGTTTCTAACAGCGACCAAAGCAAACCAATTAACCGTAACGTTCCGTCCGAAAATTGGTCTTCCCGTTGTTTTCCCGCTCCGGGCCGCCAATGTTCGTAAACAGCTTCCAAATGGGGAACTCCCATCACATCTTTAGTATCCGTGAGATTTGTTAATTGCGGGACAGCCAACTTTAAAGCATCTTCGATTTTTTTTAATCGCGATTTTCGAGTTTTTTCGGGAGTTTTAGCAACTCGTTCTAAAAAAGTTCTCCCAAAAGCATCTTCGGAAAGTCCAGGAGTAGCAAAAGCTTCGGGATGGCGAACTAACTGAGGAATTAAATGTAAATATAAAATCGATTCTAAAAATTTAGCAATTTCTCTGAATTCGGCATTGGCATTAATTTGCTCTAGATAAGTCTGGGTGAGACGCAGCTCATCTTTTTCATCTTCTGGAGTAGGGCGATCGATAATTTTTTTGTCACCCTTCCAAACTCGTTCGTAGGCAACAATTGGCTCATTTTTCCCACCTTTTTTCTGTTTAATTCCCAGCCCATACCTCCATAATGGCTGTTGGGAATTAGATTCTGAAAGGTGAATTTCTATTTCTACATCTGGATACCGACGCGCATAAAGACTGCGAATTTTTGAGACGCCACCTCGATCGATCGCAGCTTTTTGCAATCCGCCTCCTGCTTTGGCCAAATCCCGCAAAAAACGGAATGAATCAAGAAAGTTGGATTTACCGCAAGCATTCGGGCCTACTATAAAAATGCGATCGCGCAAATCAACATTCACTGACTGAAAATTGCGCCAATTTTTCAGAGTTATATGGGAGATAATCATACTGACAAAATTTCCATTGTTGTAACCCACCTTCCGCACTTCAAGATGTAATATGTAATTATTACATTTGTTTGGTAGTTTTGCAAACACCAAAACAAAAAAAACTAAATATTTGTACGCAAACAAAACGTCAAATAACTCAGAATTATCGTATTATTGGGTATACTACAAGTTGACGTGCGGAATGTGGGTTGTAATATTTTAAAGTTACGATCGCCCTTTCCATCTCAAACTCTACCAGATCGAGCGATCGCCCTGAATCAATCCCACCATAGCATAAACCGCTTTATGCCAAAATTATCCAAATGTCAAACGCCGCGCCGCACCATCATCCCTAAATTGCTGTTCCCCAACGCCAACAACTTCCACAGTAACTTCACGTTCCGAAATCGCAAATTCTCCCTCCCGCGCCGCAATTTCAACTATCACTTTTTCACCCTCAAAATACACCTGGTAATTAGTCGTAGCCCAGACACCTTGTTCGTGTTCAAAACTCTGTCCGTCGTCCTCATAAAGCGTCCATTCACCAGTTCCGGGCCAAATTCGCATTTTCAATGAATCAAGCTGTTGTTCGCTGACAAATTGCTGCACGGGCGCGATCGCAATTATCCCCCCGCCCCGCACGTAAAGCGGCATTCTCTCCAAAGGCGCATCAGCCAAAATGTGCATCGGGCCCTGATAGCATTCGCCCGTCCACCAATCGTACCAAGTCCCCTCCGGCAAATACACGGCGCGATGCTCAACTCCCGGGCGGTAAACGGGTGCAGCCATCAGCGACGGGCCGAGTAATACTTGATCGTAAAGGTGATAAGTTGCCCGATCGCGCGGAAAGTGATACAGTAGCGGTCGCAAAATCGGCGTGCCCGTCGTTGCAGCCTCCCAAAACAACGTGTAAATGTAAGGCAACAACTGATAGCGCAAATTGATGTATTCGCGGCAAATCTTCTCAGTGCGATCGCCAAAAACCCACGGTTCGTGCTGCGCCGTACTCATCGCCGAATGACCGCGCATCAAGGGATACAGCATCCCCACCTGCATCCACCGCGCGAACATTTCGGCGGTTGCATTCCCCGCAAAACCGCCGATGTCGCAACCGACAAACGCTACGCCGGAAAGTCCCATATTGCAAAGCATCGGTAGCGACATTTCCAAGTGCTCCCACAGCGATTGATTGTCGCCCATCCACACGGAAGAGTAACGCTGTACGCCCGCAAATCCCGATCGCGTCAGCACAAAAGACCGCTCATTAGATCGCACTTTTTGCAACCCTTCCGCACAAGCTTTCGCCATCATCAACCCATACAAATTGTGCGTTTCAGCGTGAGTAGCGCGATCGTCATCGGGGCCCTGCGGCGCATCCAGGGGAAAGCTGATGTGTTCGCCGCCGTCGCCAAAAGGACGTTCTGCGATCGCAGGTTCGTTCATGTCGTTCCAAATCCCCGAAACCCCAATATCTGTCAGGGTTTTGTGCAATTCGCCCCACCACTGGCGCACGTCTGGGCGCATGAAATCGGGAAACACCGATTTATCGGGCCAAACGTAGCCGTGGAAAAGCTTTCCCTCTGCGGTGCGGACGAAATAGTCGTTTTCTACACCGCGATCGAATATTTCATAATCTGCTTCCGGTTCGTACTTGACACCGGGATCGACAATCGTCACCACCTTAAAACCGGCTGCTTTCAAGTCTGCGATCAGTTTAGCGGGATCGGGGAAACGCTTCGGGCTCCAGGTAAAAACGCGGTAGCCGCGCATATAGTCGATGTCGAGGTGGATGACATCGCAGGGAATGCTGCGATCGCGAAATTCCTGCGCCAACTCCCGCACAACGTCCTCGGATTCGTAGCTCCAGCGGCACTGGTGGTATCCGAGCGCCCATTTTGGCGGAAGCGGCATCCGACCGGTTAACTGGGTGTAGGTAGCGAGAATTTGGGCGGGTTCCGGGCCGTAAATGATGTAGTAGTCGAGTTCCTGGCCTCTGGTTTCCATCCGCAAAACTCCCGGTTTTTCGGCGCCGATATCGAACTGACTCCAAAATGTGGTGTTGAAAAAGATGCCGTAGGCGCGATCGGGACTCAGGGCGATGTAAAATGCGATCGCCTGGTACATTTCGTCGGTGAGGGAATTGTAGTCTAGCGCGTCGGTTGTCCAGTTTGTCTTGACTTCGGAGAGTTTGTCGAGAAAGCCGGTGCGCTGGCCGAAACCGTAGAAGTGTTCGTCGGCTTCGATGCGCTTCCAGCCTGCGGTTGCACCCGCGCGCCATCCCATATTGCGATCGCAGTCGCTAGCAAAGGGTTTTCCCGATTTGTCGAAACATTCGATTGCAGCGGGCGATCGCTTGACAGAAACTAATATTTGTGCTGTTTCTATTTCTATTTTTTCGTCGGTTTCTCGCACTTCAAAGGGTACAATTTCCCACTCTTCGTCGGGGAGAGTTACTGAGTAGTGCGATCGTTCTTTAAATTCGCCCGTCGGGGACATTCGCACTCGGATTAAGTTCGGCGCGAGTACGCTGATTTTGAGAGCGGAATTGGTACAGTTGAAGTGAATTGTGCGCTCCGTTTTGTCGATCGATTCTACTGAGCCAATAATTGACCAAGGCTGTTCGGTAGTTTGGAGTTTTCCGAAGTATTGTGGCATACACTCTGACTCTAAATATTATCGATTTTGCTGCTAGCAGTTAAGAGTTGTCATCTGGCAAAAGGCAGAAATAAGGGGAGATTTTAGAGGAAAGTGCGATCAATGTAACGGCAAAGGTTAGCGGCGGCAAGTAACCTTTGCAACCCCACCAGTTGCTTTCAAGCGTCCGCAGCACTGCGTTATTAAAAAGTATTGCAGATGATTTACGCTAGTAAATAAGCTGAAATTGCTGTTTAATTATACTTTAAATCCAGAGCGATTTGCTGGGGGCTAACATCTTCTCCCACTATCTCGGTTGCAACATACTTCTGGCGTGGATGATTAGGTTGATGAGGATATTTGTAGTTAATCCGATTTGAGACAATCAAGCTGCGAATTATTCTGAGAAGATAGTGCTTTTTACGTTTCAGAATAGTTTCCAGGTCATTGACACCAAGAGGAGTTAATGCACACAGTTGTACTATGATCTTTTCTAGTGTTACGCGGTTAATTTTAGAATGAGCTCGGATATCTGTACCTATCTGCATCAGTTCATTCCAAAGATTTTCAGAAATGGTTTCTTGCTTGCTGGGAGACGTAACAGTATTTGTAGGCATACGAGTTGCAGATATCGCCAGTGAACCTAACTCGTAACGAGCATAACGACCTCCGCCAATCATTTGTAAGAACTGTTTGTTACGGAGACCGACTAGTACCTTAGATATGTCTGCTGAGTGCTGACCAGTTAATCGAGTTAGTGAGGCATTATCAACATAGCCTTTGTGTTTAGCATGAACTAACGCTAATTGTTCTGCTTCATTCCAGTGTGAATTCAAGCTCTTTAACCAGCTACGATCATTACTAGAAAGCAAGTGGGCCTGACGAAGCTCTAATGTGAATTCGTATCGCTCTGTTCCAGCATCAATTTTGGGCATTTCTAATCCTAATTCACGCCATGCCCGGATAATTTTTGGGATGCCTGTTCCCGCCTCTTCTGCTAATCCTATCAGACGAAACATACGAACTAATTCAGGATTACGTGGATCGGAACGATCGCCATGAATAAGATCAAATTCAGAAATACGAGAACTTCCAGGGTTCCGAAAGAGAAAACCGCTAGGTGTGCGGAAAATAAGGGATGCTTCTGCTATGGAATAATCAGCATGCACAAGAAGATTCACAAGTGCTTCACGGATCACAACATGAACAGAGCTTTCTTCAATTCGTGTTACTCCCTGCAATTGAAAAGCAGTAGCTAGACCTGTTGTTACGCGAGAATAGATATTTTCAAAAGCACCAAACAAATGTCCTTCCCACAGAACGCGATCATCCCAACGCTTATTGGGGTCATCTTCAGTTAATGTCATTCTGTAATCGATAATGTGCCGAGATCGCCACTCCCGAATAGCCTGGTCCGTTCCCAGTAAGAGCAATCCTGCGACAGTCAAGCCCTCATTTCCAGTTCCTCTCTCACGAGCATAACCACCTATTGCTGTCAGAAAGCGGAGATCATCATAGGTATTACGTGGCTCGCTAAGATGAAGGGTTTGATCTAATCGCCGATATCGTGCCAACGCATCTTGGTCTATATCATCCAAGCTAAATCCGGGTAAGATAGCGGAGTCAGCACCGACATCCGACGCTTCACGCATCATCCGGTCTACTTCTGGCTTGATGCAGCGATGATCGCCAGTGTGACGTCTTACATAGGTGCCATTGTAGGGGTTGCCATTGATGTAGATAGGACGCTGTTGACGTGGTGCTTCTGGTACGCGGATCACGAGTATTTTTTTACCATCTAAAGTTTCAATACGTGCATCATTTGCGCTACAAATGGGGTAATTAATTTTTTGATTATTGCGCAACTGATTGTAGAAATCATCCAGCATTTTAGAGGGATTAGATAATCCTTCAACCTCCAACCTCTTGTTTATATCTTCTTTAACGCCCAATAAAATCCACCCACCATTGGTATTGGCGAATGCACTAACTGTATCCCAGATACATTTAGGTATACCACCTTGGGCTGATTTGACCTCAAATTCTAGGGTTTCACTCCCTTGCAATCGCTCAATAAGAGTAGCAAGCAAGTCAGTAACAACAGTATCGCCAGACATACTTAACTTTATTGTACGGTTGACATGATTACTATAGTGTAACACAAATTGACAATGTAACTGAAAAACAACAATACCTACGGCTACCGCAACGCTAATACACAATTCCTACATTAATAAATGTATCCAGAAATTGGCACAACAGTAGGGGCGATTGTGGTTGGATACAACGAGAGCAATAGTTGCGAGGTATATCTCAACGCCAAGCCTAGTGTCTTGCATCAAGCACTTGTGCCTTTAAGAAATCGTGCTTTACCCGTCTAAATTGTTGCTTTTTTATCCCTCACCTGCTATCTCCCAAATACTGGCAAAATTCTTGTTGATACTCCGTTTCTTTCTAGCCCCTCAAACTGTCGGCGTTCACCAGCAGTAAAAACAGTTACAACTTCCCCTTTATCTGACATCTGTGCTTCCAAAACTCCGCGATTGAAGAAAACAACTTCACCGGAACCAAAAAAGACGATCGCCCTTACTCGATCGCCTTTGAGCCAAAATTCCACTCGATCTCCTAATTCAACCAGAGCTTGTGATACGCTGACAATTTATAACTGTATGCCAATTGCGGTAGAGTATTCGTATTTTAGGAAAAATACTGCCAAAAACTATGCGATCGCTCCCTTAAATTTTAGCGCCGTGCTGTCTGAGTAACTTAACAATCTCCGAAGTTGATGATTTTTCAGCAATGGTTAAAGCCGTTGCACCATTTTTATTGCGAGCGTTCACATCCGCACCCTTTGAAAGAAACAACTTCACTAATTCAGGTTTTAATTCCTGGGAAATACCCGTATTCGGTTGAACAATTCTCATCAATATAGTAGTATTGTCGTAAGGATCGGGAGCGTTGACATCAGCACCGCGATCGATCAATAATTTCACAGTCTCAATATCTCCACGAGACACCGCACTATACAGCAAGCCTTTAGGAATTTGGGCTTGATTTTTCAGGATTAATTCAACCATCTCTAGTTTCTTTTTTCCCGGTTTAAACCTGCTAATAACAGTAAACAAATTTTTGTCATCGTTCACATTAGCGCCTCGATTAATCAAGGCTTTCATTGCTGCAAAATTACCGCTTTCTGCTGCGATGTTGAGTGCCGTGCGTTGATTGCGATCGATCGCCTCCATATCTGCACCGCTGGCGATCAATAAGTCTATCACCCCGCTACCCCCTCCAGCAGCCGCCATGTGCAGGGCAGTTTTTCCTGCTTTGTCGATCGCCTTTACATTCAATCCTTTTTGCAGAAACAACTTTACAATAGTCTGATTCCCGCCAAAAGCAGCCGCGTGTAACAGTGTTTGGTTTAAATAAGTCTTGAAATGAACATCCGCATTTTTTGGCAACAGCTTTTCGACTTCCGCCAAATTGCCCGTGTAAGCCGCACTAAACAGCAGAATGTTGATATTATCTATTTTGGGCAATTCCCACCGATCGAACATCCCAACCTCAACGATATCGCCCTGCCAGCCCGCAGACACAAGTTGCACCATCTCAAAACTTTTACTCTTCAACTCCCTTCCAGACGCATCGAACAAAAATACATCGCAAGGCGCATCGCTGCCCCCACCAGGCATAGCAAACAGCATCGGATGTCTGACAATGGCGATCGCATATTGGCCGTTTGGACTCCAACTAGCGCTGCGAATACCCGATTTCATAATTTCTCGGGGCGCAACCGAGAGGATAATTAAGAAGCCTAAAATACCAAGACAGCCAAAACTAAAAAAACGCATAATTATCTTACAGTCGCTCCTGGAATAGACTATAATTTTTAACTTCCACAGATCCCGCGCGAGGAACCAAACAATCCGAAATATTAACGATTGCTACATTCCTATCCGCTGTTTCCGTTAAAATTTGATGATTTTTAAGCGCCTTGAAATATTACAGCCAACATCCTAACGCTTTCTCGATCGACTATCTCAACGACTTGCGAGGCTCAATTCTAGCATCCCCGTATCTGGCAATCAACAACCTCAACCGCGATTTCATTGGCACAAAAGGCTTTTCCGTGGTGTTTAAGCGTTCCGAAATTGCCGAAGTAGAGCGCCGCTTCCCCTTCTTCAAACCCTATCTAGACAGAGCATTAAACCCTGAATGCAACGCTTTTTACCTCAACCCTTTGTTGCTGGGTGAAGGTTCCCGCGTCGATCCGCATATCGATCGCTCTTTGCGATCGTACTGCAAAACCGTCGAACCTCCCGCCGCCGTCAGCGTTTTGTACGTACAAGTACCGCCAAACTTGCAAGGAGGAGAGTTGATACTGCGGCGCAACAAACAGCAAGTCGGACAGATTAAGCCGCAAGCCAACTCGCTCATCTATTTTCAAGGAGATTTGACTCACTCTGTCAACGCCGTTAAAAGTAGCGGAACTCGTTTAAGTTTGGTTTGCGAACAGTACAGTTTGAGCGCCACAGAATTGTCAGATATTCCCGGATTTACGGTGGAGTCAAGGGCCGCGAAAGCCAAAAGTAAGTAAGGTTTATTCGATCGCTGATACCTGCCGTAAATTAGCCACAATAATTGTAGGGGCTGGTTAACCAAAAATTGATGACTCAAACCCACAATATCTATAAACCCGCCCGCACGACGCGACAAAGTTCGATCGCGCGCAATTCAACCGACATCAGATCAGCTATAGCGGTTATCAAATTTGAACTCTAAATAATCCGAATAACCCACTGCTGGCGCACCCTACAACTGCTGCGATCGCCTGCCGTTTCAGTCGCGGGCCTCCTGTCAAACTCAACTTTTGCGGTTACGCGCGATCGGGCGATCGACCATTCCGCAAAAAAAAGTAACATTCTGTAGCCTGTGCTACATTAATTAAGTTAATGATTGCTTACACTCTCCAAGTGTAGGTTGTGTAGTCTCCATAATTCCCCAAAACAATAAACGAGTGCGTTGTTTGCTGGGCTGCGATTTATCGTTGAACCGTTAAAAACCATAAGTAGTTTTGACCAGAATTAATCGGAATTGACTAGCACAAAGTTTTTGAGCTTACCAGGGTTAAAATGAGCTACTAAATCTGTGCAGCGACCACATCTATGATGTTAACTAAAGTTAGTACAGCCTCTTGTCATCTATTTTATTGCTAAGAACTAAAATCCCACCGCATCTATCGAACACTGGATTCTCAGCAACACAGAAAGCGAAGTTATTGCGCCTCGCTCATCCAATTCTTCATATCCTGCCAAAAAAGGCATTCTCCAAAAAGTTAGCCTTGACTAAAAATGTTAGTAAATCTAACAGATTCATCAACGGTTAGACTTGCGCTAACCACTATTTTTCACAACTACTGCTCCCCTAATCCCAATAAAAATAACCATGAGTGGAAACCAATCGCGCGTTCAAGCAATTTCTCAAATCGTCAACCGCCAACTGACCCCACCCAAGCCTCCCAAGCGGTTAGAAGATATGTGGGCAACAGACGTTTTTAGTCTGAGCCAAATGCAAGCAAGACTGCCCAAAAATATTTTCAAATCAGTAAAAAACACCATTCAAACCGGGCAAACCCTCGATCCTTCCGTAGCTGATGTAATTGCAGTAGCAATGAAAGATTGGGCCATTTCCAAAGGAGCCCTGTACTACGCTCACGTATTCTTCCCGCTAACCAACAGCACCGCCGAAAAACACGACGGTTTCATCTCACTCCAAAGCGACGGCTCCGTCATCTCAGAATTTGCAGGTAAACTTTTAGTACAAGGCGAACCCGACGGTTCCTCCTTTCCCAACGGCGGCATTCGCTCCACCGACGCCGCTCGCGGATACACAGCCTGGGATGTCACCAGCCCCGCCTATGTCATGGAAACAGACAACGGCATGACTTTGTGCATTCCCACTGTTTTCATCTCTTGGACAGGTGAAGCCCTAGACAAGAAAACCCCGCTTTTGCGCTCCATTAGCGCCATGAACAAAGCAGCAACCAGAGTCTTAAAACTGTTAGGAAACACCGAAGTTGCACCCGTAAATTCCAGTTGCGGTTGCGAACAAGAATACTTTCTTATAGATTCCAACTTCGGCCACAGCCGCCCAGACTTGCTGCTAGCAGGCCGCACCCTCTTTGGCAAAGCTCCCGCCAAAGGTCAGCAATTTGACGACCACTATTTTGGAGCCATCCCAGAGCGCGTTCAAGTCTTCATGCAAGAAGTAGAAGAAAGAATGTACCGCCTGGGAATTCCGGCCAAAACTCGCCACAACGAAGTAGCACCCGGTCAGTTTGAAATTGCACCAGTTTTTGAAGCAGCAAACGTCGCCAGCGACCACCAACAATTAACCATGACAATTCTCCGCAACACAGCGAAGAAACATGGTTTTATGTGCTTGCTGCACGAGAAGCCCTTCGCGGGAATCAACGGTTCCGGCAAACACGTTAACTGGTCAGTCGGTAACGCCACCCAAGGCAACTTATTAGACCCCGGCGATACACCGCACTCGAACATACAATTTCTAGTTTTCTGCGGCGCTGTGATTCGCGGAGTTCACAAATACGGGCCCTTGTTGCGCGCCGTAGTTGCTACTGCCAGCAACGACCACCGATTGGGTGCAAATGAGGCTCCGCCAGCAATTATCTCTGTCTATTTGGGCTCGCAATTAGAAGATATCTTCGAGCAAATTAGCAAAGGAGGAGTTAAGGGTTCTCAATGTCGAGGCATCATGAATTTAGGCGTAGAAACACTGCCTACTTTCATGAAGGATGCCGGCGACAGAAACCGGACTTCGCCCTTTGCCTTTACGGGAAACCGCTTTGAATTCCGTGCAGTAGGTTCCGGTCAATCTGTTTCCGGCCCGCTGGTGGCAATGAATACTATTCTTGCAGATTCTTTGGACTGGGTTGCTAACAAATTAGAAAGCGATTTGGCTAACGGAACTGAACTGAATGCTGCCATCCAAACACTTCTGAAAGAAGTGATGGACGACCACGGCGCAGTGATATTTGGCGGTAACGGCTATTCAGAAAAATGGCACAAAATGGCTGTTGAAGAACGGGGTTTAGCCAACTTGCGGACTACGGCAGATGCTTTGTCGGCGTTGAAGGAAGGATACGTTGAGGACTTGTTTGAAAAGACAGGTGTTCTAACTCCCGTTGAACTAGAAAGCCGTTATGATGTGTATGCAGAGCAGTATTTGCTGGCAATAGAAGTCGAAGCAAAACTTGTACTGAGCATGACAAAAACTCTGATTTATCCCGCAGCGGTGAGCTATTTGTCCGATCTTTCTAACACGATTTATAAGTTGAAAGAAATTGGCATTGAATTGGAAAAGGCAACTGCCGAAAAAGTAGCTGCTCTGGTTAAGTCAATGATGGATACCGCGAGCAAGTTGAGCGATGCTTTGAGCAAGCACGATTTTGCTACAACAGACGAGCATATGCAGTACGCTTCGCAAACAATTCGCCCTTTGATGGATGAGGTTCGCGAGTATGCTGATGCTTTGGAAGCTGAAGTGGCTGATGATTTGTGGCCGCTGCCTACTTATCAAGAAATGCTGTTTGTTAAGTAATCGCAAATAGAGTTAATTTGCAGTTAGAGTTGTAAGCTTTGCTCGTTACCAGGAAGATCCTGGTAATGCAGATAGGCGAGGAAGAGCCTCCTTTGATATCGCAAGTTACAGGAGAGAAGACTGTAGGAGGTGCTTAATTTATTAAGTTTTCGATCCTTAGAGTTGTAAGGACATGGCAGTGCCGTGTCCTTACTTGTTTTTGAGCTTAATTGAGTGTTACGCTGAATCTGTCAGAGTCATTAAATGCGAGCGAGAGTAAGAGTTGTGAAGATTGTTGAGATATCCTTCAACAAATTTGTCGGCGGAAAAAAAAGTAATATTGCTCAGAAAAGCTATTATGCAAATTCAATCTCTCTTGAAACAAATGACTCTGGCGGCTCTAGCTCTATTTTTTGCGATCGCGTGCAGTCGATCGACTCCGAAGATAGACTCTTCCCCTGAAGCAAGTACCTCCAGCAGCTTTAGAGTGGCAATGCTCACCACAGGCTCCAAAGACAACCAAAGTTGGGATCAAGCTTGCTTTGAAGGATTGAATCTCATCAGAGATAAATTTAACGCTCAGGTAGACGTTACTGATAGTCTTGACGGTGAACATAGTGAAGCTGCCATTCGCAAATATGCCCAGTCAGGCTATAACCTGGTAATTGCAGCCAGTGGTGCCTATTCCAAAGTTGCCGAAAAGGTCGCTAAAGAATTTCCGCGAACAAAATTTGCCCTGATTACAACGCATCCAGGGAATAACAGAAATTTGGGGGCTGTTGCCTTTCGATCGGGTGAGGTGGGCTACCTCACAGGCGCTTTGGCTGCCATGAAGACCAAAAGCAATAAAGTTGGCTATATTGCGGGTGAAGCTTATCCGGTTTACAAAGAAGAAGAAGCCTTGTTTAGGCGGGGAGTGAAAGCAACGAATCCCTCTGTTCAAGCCTCGACGGCTTTTCTCAACTCTTGGGTTGATACGGACAAAGCCATCAAAGTCGCAACGGATATGGTTGCTTCTGGAGTAGATATTTTGGCATTCAACGCAGGTGAGGCAGGGTTAGCCGCCCTAAAAGCCGTTTCGCAAAAGCCAGGAGTCTTTGTGATTGGTAGGACAAAGGATCAGTACGAAGTGGCTCCCGGCAAAGTCCTAACTAGCGTTCTGCAGGACATTCCCCATCTGGTGCTAAATGTGGCAGTGTTAACCCAGCAAGGTCGCTGGGAAGGAAAACTTTACAAGTTTGGCCTCAAGGAAAAAATCTACGACTTTGCCCCTTTCCGTGGTAGTCTCACGTCTCAGGAAGAGGACAATTTTAAGATAATCCGAGAAGCTGTGACGACTGGCAAAATCGATGTTTCTCCTTAGTTTGCCCATTAATTGATTTACCATTATTTGTCCTAAGTCCGATGAAAAATCAACGCAACGAACGCAACGAGCGCGTTCTGCCGATTGCCAGAAGCTGCCGTTATCATCCCTGGCAACGCTTTTTTTCTATTGCAAATCAGCTCCGCTATGGTTTGATATTTTTGGTTCTCCTGAGCTTACTGCCCACTGGTGGCTTGCTGATCTACCTCAGCTTTCAGGCGCAGATACAGCAATCGCGATCGCTCCAAGAAGAGCGCAGTCAGACAGCAGCAGCGCAGATTGATAATTATCTAGATGACTTGAAACGAAAACTGAGCTATTTAGCTAGGGTCAAAGGACTCACAAACTTTCAACCACAAGCGCAGCAGAGCCTGTTGGAAGGGTTGACTCGTCATAATGATGCTTATGAAGCCGTTGCCATTTTGAACCGGAAGGGACAAGTTGTCGCGTCAGTTTCACCCTACGAACCGCTCAAGTTAGAAAATCCAGCCAATTCGCCACTGTTTATTCGTGCCTTTAAACAACAGGAAGATTATGTCAGTCCTGTAGAAATTAATCCTCAAACCCACCAACCAACCACCATTCTGGCGGTTCCAATTCGGAATGAGCGAGATGAGGTGGATGGGGTGCTATTAGCAGAGATAAATCTCAACTTTCTCTGGTTTGTTGTTTCCCAAACGGAGGTCGGCAAGACGGGTTATGTTTATGTAGTTGATGAGCGTAATTTTCTGATTGCTCAAAAGGGTAGTAAGCCAGAAACTTTTAAACTTCAAGATATTGCTCAGCGCCCCTTCTTTCAATTCTTGAAAGAATCCGAAGATACTAAGCGCCTTAACGTTTATCAGGGTCTAAAGCAGGTAGAAGTATTGGGAGCCAGTGCCTTAGTTCGGAGCGTGAATTGGAATGTGGTTGTAGAACTGCCAACGGCTGAGGCCTATGCTCCTGTTTACCAGATGCTCTCAGTTATGGGAGGCTCATTGGCGGTGGTGACGCTCGTGGCTGTTGGCATTGGGTATCTATTTATTCGGCAAATTGTGGTGCCGCTCCAGCGCTTAACCACGGCAGCTACTAAACTCAGTGCGGGGCAATTAGAGACGCGGGTCAACATCGACAGCCAAAACGAACTGGGGAAATTGGCGATCGCCTTTAACAATATGGCAACCCAGTTAGAGGAACTGATTACAGCAGTTGAAGTAGAACGGAATTTCGTTTCAGCCATTCTTGAAATTGCAGGTGCCGTGGTAGTTGTGCTCGACCCGAAGGGACAAATCGTTCGCTTTAACCGAGCTTGCGAACAAATGACTGATTACTCGTTTAGTGAAGTAAAGGGGTGCTACTTTTGGGATTTGTTTCCGAACTCAGACTTAGCAGGACTTGCCAAAACTACTTTTGAGTCTTTAAAAGCTGGTAATTTTCCCCAGCAATATGAAGGCAGTTGGTTGAGCAAAGATCAACAACTCAGACTGATTGCTTGGTCAGATACTGCTTTAGTAGATAATCAGGGTGAAATTGAGTACATCATCAAAACAGGGATTGACATTACTCAACGAAAACAGGTAGAAGAAGAACTCAAAGCGTCGGAGCAGCGGCTATCTTTTATATTCCGCAAAACTTCACTGGCAGTTGTGGAATGGGATTTAAACTTTAAAGTCACTACCTGGAATCCAGCGGCAGCGAAGATTTTTGGTTACACGGCTACAGAGGCGATCGGACACCATCCCGCAGAATTAATAGTGCCTGCATCTGCCCGAAAGATGGTCGATCAAATTATGAGCGAGTTGTTGATGCAGAGCGAAGGAATGTACAGCGTCAACGAAAATATTACAAAAAACGGCAAAATCATTATTTGCGAATGGTTCAATACGCCTTTAGTAGGGGATGCTGAAAATATTGTGGGAGTTGCATCCTTGGCACTGGATATTACTGAACGCAAGCAAGCCGAAGCTGCTTTAAGGCAAGCAAAAGAGGAAGCTGAGGTTGCACTCAAAACCTTACAGCAAACTCAGGCACAGCTTATTCAGGCAGAGAAAATGTCGGGTTTGGGGCAATTGGTTGCCGGTGTTGCTCACGAAATTAATAATCCAGTCAACTTTATCTATGGCAACCTGAGCCATACTGCGGACTACACGCAAAATTTACTAAAGTTGATTCAGCTTTACCAGCAAACCTATCCAACTAATCCCCAAATTCAGGAAAAAATTGAAGAGTTCGAGCTAGACTTCATTAGTGAAGATTTGCCCAAAATCCTGACTTCAATGAAGGTAGGAGCCGATCGCATTCGTCAAATTGTCCTGTCGCTGCGAAACTTCTCGCGGCTGGATGAGGCAGAAATGAAGCCAGTTGATATCCACGAGGGAATTGACAGCACATTGATGATTTTGCAAAATCGACTGAAGGCAAATCCGGCTCATCCTGCTATTGAAATTGTCAAAGAGTACGGCGACTTACCGCTGGTAGAGTGCTATGCCGGACAGTTGAACCAAGTCTTTATGAATATTCTGGCAAATGCGATCGATGCTTTAGAAAACTACGACAATCAGCGTTCTCCAAAAGACATCCAAAAGCATCCCAGTCGCATCACTATTCGGACTAAGCTAGTCACAAACGAAACTGGGCCCGGTCATTGTAAAAACGTGGTGATTCAAATTCAAGACAATGGGCCTGGAATGACGGAAACTGTTAGACAACAGGTGTTCAATCCCTTTTTCACTACAAAACCAACTGGTAAAGGAACTGGATTAGGGCTATCCATCAGCTATCAAATTGTAGTTGACAAGCACGGTGGCTTCCTCCAGTGCTTTTCTCAACCCCATCAAGGAACAGAGTTCCTAATTGAAATTCCTGTTTTGCAAAACGGTTCTGTAGCACTCGTTGGTAAATAACCGCGATCGCAATTAGACCCATTTCTTTGAGAACCGGGAGGCGAATGAGTAGCAATGGAGACGATCGCCCTTTCTGATTCAAAACCAGCCGATCGCCCCCAACCACCTCAAAATAGACTTAATATCACCCGCCAATAGCAGTTTGCTCGCTGGAAGGTTCCCCGCTAGCAGGAGGCTCTACCGTATCGCCAAAGGCAATCCGCAGAAAAGGCGGAGCCAAAAAAGTCGTCAGAATTACCATGATAATAATCGAAACCTCCAGCGGCTTATCCAAAGCCCCGCTAGCCGAACCGATACCGGCAAAAACTAACCCAACTTCGCCCCGAGGAATCATCCCAACTCCGATCGCCAATCGATTGATTCCAGGCTGACCGAACACCGCCCAACCAGTCACCAACTTGCCAAAAATCGCCACCACAATCAAAAACACGGCAATCAAAAGTCCCGCCCGATTATCCGGCACTGTTGGGTTCAAAACACCCAAATCTGCCCGCGCTCCCACCGTCACAAAAAAGATGGGTACAAACAAATCAGCGACGGGTTTAATCAACTCATCCAACTCATTGCGGGCATCGCTTTCATCTAACACTAAACCAGCCGCAAAAGCACCCAAAATCGCTTCGAGATGAATTGCGTTGCCGATAAACGCCATGAAAAAAGCAAATATAAATGCCGGAATGACGATATTACCGCGAGTTTTGAGTTTATCAACTACTGCGGCAAAGCTTTTATTAAAGATGCCGCCCAACAGAATTGAACCTAGCAAAAATGCAGTTGCACCAATGATTAAATAGATGACATTAACAACATCAATTTCACCTGTTTTCGCTAAACTGGCAACTACCGCCAAGACAATAATTCCCAGCACGTCGTCAATTACTGCCGCCCCGACAATGATTTGACCTTCTTTGGATTTCAGCCGTCCTAATTCAGACAAAACTTTTGAGGTAATTCCGATGCTGGTGGCTGTCAAAGCAGCCCCTGCAAAAATTGCCGGAATCGCCGCCGTGTGAAAAATTATCATCAAGCCCGCAGTACCCGCAACAAAGGGAACTGCTACGCCGACAACAGCGACAAAGGTGGCTTGAATTCCCACTTCTTTGAGTTGTCTGATATCCGACTCCAAACCAATTTCAAACAGTAGAATAATCACCCCCAATTCAGCCAGCACAGAAACGATCTCGCTCTGCGATTCAAACACGCTGGTGACGGCGGCAGGGGACAGAGAATTTATCGACTGCAAAACAGTCATAATTCCTGAGTTGGAAGCTGACAGTCCGCCTTCGGGAAAAACGATCAGGTGTAAAGCGGATACGCCAACAATCACCCCTGCTACAAGTTCACCCAAAACTGGTGGAAGATTAAACTTCATAGCCGCTTCCGCGCCTAATTTGCTGGCAAGATAAATCACTACCAAACTGAGCAGAACTCCGCTCAGAACGATCGGCGAATTTTCGGGATCGACTGTTGCTAGCAAAGGTATGGGAGCAATTAAGGATGCCATCCCAGAACTTAAAGCTGTAATTGTTGGGTTAAAAAACATGGTACAATGATGATAAGAAAGACATTCTAATCAGATAATTCTGGATGCAGACAAACTCAAGGAGTCCTGTTTTTTAAAGGCTGGTTGTGCTGATTCAGATGTTCAAGCAAAACTGGAAGAACCCAAATCTGGGGGTACATCTTGCCACCGCCCTTGTCCGACGGCTTGAATTGCTTCTTTTAGCAATATATCACCGGTATAAATTGCTCTACCGACGATCGCGCTTTTGACACCAATTGGTTCCAATGCCAACAATGTCAACAAATCTGCGATCGAACTAACGCCGCCCGATGCAATCACTGGAATCGAAATAGCGTTAGCAATTTCGCGCAAAGATTCCAAGTTCGGCCCTTCCATAGTACCATCGCGGTGAATATCAGTGTAAATAATTTCTGCTGCCCCCCATTCGGCCATTTTTTGCGCCAATTCTGTTGCTAAAACTTCTGAAGTTTCCAACCAGCCTCTAGTAGCAACTTTACCGTTTCTGGCATCGATTCCCACCAGAATTTGACCGGGAAATTCGGCGCACA
Organism: Microcoleus sp. S36a_B3; assembly: GCF_036700745.1. Taxonomy (NCBI): domain Bacteria; kingdom Bacillati; phylum Cyanobacteriota; class Cyanophyceae; order Oscillatoriales; family Microcoleaceae; genus Microcoleus; species Microcoleus sp. S36a_B3. Next base: position 181,285 of record NZ_JAUBPN010000010.1, read on the forward strand.
ATTCGCCTACTAATTCCGGTTGTTCGACGGCGACAGTCCCGAGAATGGCGCGCTTGACTCCTAAATTGAGGATAGCAGCAACAGAAGCGCGATCGCGCATTCCGCCGCCTACTTGACAGGGAACGTCTACGGCGCGGACGATCGCCTCAATGGCTGCTTGATTGACGGGATGACCCGCTTTTGCCCCATCGAGGTCTACCAAATGCAGCATTGTCGCGCCTTGATTTACCCACTGTCTGGCGACTTCGACGGGATTGTCGTTAAAAGTTTGAGACTTGGCGTAGTCTCCCTGATACAATCTGACGCATTTTCCGTCCAATAGGTCGATCGCTGGAATTACATTCATGATTTGGGAATTGGTAATTGGGAATTGGGAATTGGGAATTGGGAATTGGGAATTGGGCATCGGGAATTGGTAATCGGTTATTCGTTATTGCCAGCCCCAAGCGAGTAACAAATAACAAATGACTACTGACTACTGACTATACATTCGCAACCGCTGTTTAAATGAAACATGATCGATGACGATAGAGTTGACCATACAGGAGTATTTACCTCAGCTTTTCGCAAAGCTTCTGCCGTCCAGTCGTTGCAAGTTCTCAAAATAGAGTAACTGTCTTTGGCTTCATAAAAACTGTCGTTTTTGTTGTAGCCGTAGCTAATTTTTATTTTATTACCTCCGCCGTCTAATTGGAATGTATTTTGAATAAAAATTACCATCCTCAAATAATTTTCTCCGCTCATTTTAACACATTTGGTTTCTCGATCTGGGGGAAAAACCCGATAACCTTGGACTTGTACGGTAGATGGATTAGGGAAAATAAGCGCCTTGAAACCTGTAACTGGGTTGATACTTCCTGAGCTGGGATTTTCTAGCATAAAAGCTCTATCTCCCCAGCCAAAAGATAGATATTTATAATCGGAAGTCGCATCGCGTCCTATTTCTGTTAGCGGTAAATATTGATTCCAGTCAAAATATTCATTTTTAACTGGAACAATAATTTCGGTGTGGATGCCTCCGTTATAAATTTGCACGGAAACCGTACAATCTGTTTGCGAGTAATTTCCCCACTTTGTGGGAGTTAGATAGCCAATTGTTAGGACAGCGGTAAAAGATAAGATGACAATTCCTAAGCGCTTTATGATTTTTCTCATTTTAACCGTTAGTTTCAAATTCTACCTTCGGATGGCGGGCGCTGCATCTTTGTGGGAAATAATTCTTGCAATGCCAAATTGCGCTGTTCGGGGGTTTCGTTAGCCCAATTCGACAAACTTTCGTAGAAAAAGAAGGAAACGCCTGCAAAATTTCTTTTTCGCACTTCTTGGACTTGATCTTGAATGAGTTTCAGCGGAATTGAATTATTTTTCAATCCTGTTAAAATGCCGATCGCAGTTGGAATGTGCGTTTTAGCTAATTTGAGTTCTTCCCGTTCCAATTCGGCGTTAAAACGCTTGATATCGCTGCGATAAACCTGCACTATAAGTTCTTCGATATAGCCGCGTCTTTCCCAGGTGAACCAGTCCTGCAAGTGGGCTGGCAAAGCAAAGTGCAGGGGGTTGGGAGATAAGCTGACAATACATTTTTGTTTGCGGGATTTGATGGCGCGGGAAATTCGTCCCATAAAGTCGTTGATTTTGTCGGCGCGCCAGCGCACCCAGAAGGTTTCGCGGGGGTCATTGGAAGGAGGGCTTTTGATTTGTTCCTGATACATTGACACTGTTAGCGGTTCGTAGCCAAATTCTACTGGTAAACCGAAGTGGTCGTCAAATTGAATTCCATCTATATCGTAATTATCGACAATTTCTAGGATTAAATCTAAGATAAATTGCTGTACTTCGGCATGAAAGGGATTCAGCCAAACTCGATCGTGTTCGCCTTCTTTCCAAATAGTTGAACCGTCGCGCCGCTTCGCCAACCAGTCGGGGTGAAGTGTGGCTAATTCTGATTCGGCGGGTGCCATGAAACCAAATTCAAACCAAGGAATTACTGCTATATTTTTTGGGTGCGATTGTGCTATAATTTCTTTGAGTATGTCTCGGTCTTTCAATCCGGGTGATGGGTCGATCGACTTTCCGAATACTTTTTTGGCTGCAGCACTGGGATAAAGCGTGTAGCCTCCTTGCCAAACCGTAGGATAGATGGTGTTAAAGTTGAGTTTATCCAGTCGATTTACAGCGTCAATGATGCTGTTGCGCGAGAAAATAACGTCGCTGTCAATATTAGTCAGCCACACGCCTCGCAATTCGGTTGTTGGGGTTTTGGGCGGGGTTTGAGCCAATAGACGGGGGGAGAAAAGGGCGGAGGAGGTAAGGGCGATCGCAAAAACAACTATTAAAGCCAGTATCCGCCGCCATTTGTGCAGTTTAATCATCAATTTTTCGCAAACACCACAGTTTAACATCATACTGTAGGGTGCGCATGGCGCACCTTTATTCTTCAACCCGCGGAGGCGGGTTTTGTCTGTATAGCCGCGGTTTCAACCGCCGAGTATTTCTGCGCTCCCTTAAGAATAACCAGGCAATTTCATCACTTGGCGGTAGTGCGATTCAATCTTGCTCACGGTTTGCGATTGACGCTTGCTAGTCCACTCGCTGCGATCGAATAATTCCCGCCTCAAAGCATCAACATCGATGGTTTTTACCTTACCTTCGCCAATAATATGCTTGCCGTTTACCCAAACACTGTGTACCGCATTAGTCGGGCGCCCTAATATTAGCAAGCCGATCGGATCGGTGCGCGGCAACAATGATAAACTGGTTAAATCGTACAGCACAAAATCTGCTTTTTTCCCGACAGTCAGCGAACCCATTTCATCGGCAAGATTCAAGCCTTTTGCTCCTCCCAGCGATGCCATTTCTACAGACTCTCGCGACGTAATCCAGTGGCGGTAATCCAAATCCGTAATATTGTGCAAAATCGAACCCATTTTAATTGCTTCCAGCAAATCCTGAGAGTCGTTGCTAGCGGCGCCGTCGCAGCCGAAAGATACGTTTACTCCCGCTTGGCGGCATTTCAAAATCGGTGCAATCCCGCTTCCCAACCGCAGGTTGCTGAGGGGATTGTGTACAACAGTCGATTCAGTTTCTGCTAGAATTGCGATGTCCGAATCTTCCAGCCAGACGCAGTGGGCTAAGGAAGTACGAGGAGTTAAAAAACCGATTTTTTGCAGGTGTTCGACGGCGCTGCAACCGTATTTTTCGTGAGCTAGTTGTTTTTGGGCTGAGGTTTCTAGGAGGTGGGCGTGGCGGCAAAGATTGTAGCGATCGCTCAATTCGATGCAGCCTTCAAACAAAGCATCGGAACACAGTTGAATTCCCGTCGGTGCCATCAATATATTAACACCTTTTTCGGGATTGTGAAACTGTTTGATAACGGCTTCCATGAGTTCTAAAGTTGCCTTTGTCGAGCGAATGTAAGCCGCGTGTTCGATGCCGCCCTCGCCCGCAGGCATTCCCGCTGTCAGAGATTCATCTTGAATTAACGGCCCGATAAAAGCGCGGATGCCGATTTCTTGATAAGCGCGAACCGCGGCGGCAATTGTCTCTAATTCTTGCCCCGGAATCAAAACTAAATGATCTACGACACTCGTACCGCCGGATAGCAAAGTTTCTACCGCTGTTCCCAAGGCGCTTAAATAAATTTGTTCGGGTTCGAGTGGGGTAAAATCGTACAAGTCGGTCAGCCACAATTCCAGAGGTAAAGGCGGAATAATCCCGCGCTGCCACATTTCAGAAGAGTGGGTGTGCGCGTTGACAAAACCGGGTAGCAGTAGCTTATTTTTGCCGTCGATTACTGTTGCAGTCCTCTTATTCTCTCCTTGATAATAGATGGTATTAAAGTACCGATTGTGCAACCCGATCGCACTTATGCAATTATCCACCACCTGCACGTCTCCGGTTGTATAACCACCCTCAACGGGAATTAAAACATTTTGAATTGTAAAGCTCACAGATTGACCCCTTCTGGTGAATTCACATCTATTACTATTGTAATGTTTAATGTCATTTAATCTTTTAGTCAGTGCCTGCTAACCTTAAGTAAGTCAATCGACTTAAACGTAAAATATGAATCCCGATTCTCTCCGCACCTTGGGCGTAGCCCCGAATGCTTGGAAAGTTGATGAAAAAATTGCCGACATCACCCGATCGCCGATCGCGCCTCAACCTGTTATCCTAGAAACAGAAACGAAAACCCTGCGTTTGGATTTAGCAAAAGCAGCAATGTTGGTGATAGATATGCAAAATGATTTTTGTCACCCCGACGGTTGGCTATCACACATCGGCGTCGATGTTACACCTGCGCGCACTCCAATTAATCCTTTACAAAATTTACTGCCAAAATTGCGATCGCACGCAATGCCAATTATTTGGATCAACTGGGGAAACCGCCCCGATTTACTCAATATTAGTGCAGCTTCCCGTCACGTTTACAATCCCACAGGCGACGGCGTAGGTTTGGGAGATCCCCTGCCAAAAAACGGCGCACCTGTACTGATGGCGGGGAGTTGGGCGGCGCAGGTTGTCTATGAATTGGAACAGAAACCGGAGGATATTTGTGTGGACAAATATCGGATGAGTGGCTTTTGGGATACTCCTTTAGATAGTATCTTGCGGAACCTCGGCAGAACTACACTTTTCTTCGGAGGAGTAAACGCCGATCAGTGCGTCATGGCTACACTGCAAGATGCTAATTTCCTCGGTTACGACTGTATTTTAGTCAAAGATTGTACCGCTACGACATCGCCAGATTATTGCTGGCAAGCTACTCTTTATAACGTTAAACAATGTTTTGGTTTTTTGTCGGATTCTCAGGCTATGTTAGAAGCAATTAAATAACAGTCAGTAGTCATTAGTCAGTAGTCATTAGTCATTGGGAATTGGGAATTGGGCATTGGGCATTGGGCATTGGGAATTCGGCATTGGGAATTCGGCATTGGGCATCTATAGCATTGTTATTTGTCTGACATTATTTGTGAGTGGCCACCAATAACTAATAACTAATAACCAATAACCAATAACCAACAACCAACAACCAATAACTACTGACTACTGACTACTGCCTTCAACCATAACTAACAATAAAAAAATGACAAATCAGTGCATGATTCCTGTGATAAAATCTCCGAAAGACTACCAAGCATTTCGCATCAGTCCGGGCGATACTAATAGATTAGCTATCGTCTTCGATCCGGTAATAGCTAATGTTTCCTTAACAGTTTGCATCGAAATCTTCGATGCGGGTGGCAAAACTCCTCCTAACCGCCATCAATTTGCAGTAGAAATGTTTTTTGTACTCAAAGGAACAGGGGAAGCCACCTGCGACGGCAAAACAGTTAGTATTAAACCGGGTGATAGTTTGTTAGTGCCTCCAACCGGTACTCATGTAATTAAAAATACGGGCAATGAACGTTTGTACACTTTGTGCATTATGGTGCCGAATGAGGATTTTGTGGAACTAATTCGCAGCGGTACACCAGTCGAACTTGATGAGGAAGATATGAGGGTTCTTGGGCGATCGGATGTACTGGTGACGTGCTAAGTTTCTAGTGAGGATTACCGTCAGCAAACAGAAAAAATGACTGGCGCGGCTCCGGGTGCAGCGCAGGGCGATCGGTGCTAAAATTAAGACGCTGACAGTAAGTTGCGGCGGGAGTTTTCCTTGTCGAATTGTACTGCGGCGCAACGAAGGCAAAAAAATCCGGTTTCTTTGAAAAATTGTCGCTAATTAATAGCGAAATATTTTGGTACAGAAACCGAGTTTTTGACCCCGCATTTGTAAGTTTTGTACCAGTCGCACTTAAAACCAATCTAATTATGAGCGTTATCTTTCACATCACCCGCAGCCAACAGTGGGAACAAGCCAAACAAGTGCAATTCTATCGCGGGGATACGCTAGATACTGAAGGATTTATCCACTGTTCAACTTTGCCGCAAGTTGTGAAATCTGCTAATAAATTTTTTGTGGGACAAACAGGATTGTTGCTGCTGTGGATTGATTCGGAGAAAGTAGAATCTGAAGTTAAGTATGAATTTGCCGCTGGTGAAGATTACCCGCACATTTACGGGCCGCTGAATGTTGATGCTGTCTTGCAAGTTTTTGAGTTGGAAGCGGGTGCAGATGGTAAGTTTCAATTGCCGGCCGAATTAACAGCCAGCCCTAAATAAACTTATTGAATAATTTTTTGATTGATAATTCAACCGCAGATGTCAAGCAGATGCAACGCAGATAAATGTAGACGCATTTACAGATGATCGCTGGGGCTGGTTGATAGATATTTGGGATGTGAATTACAGATGGTTGGTGAACTGGCTTCTAGCAAGACTGTTGTTGCGATATTTCCCAAATATTAATCAACTTCAATCAAGTCGGCGGCCAGTTTCAGCGCCTCTTCGCGAGTCGCAATTCTCCCTTCTACCCGCGCTAATTGAATCTCCATTAATAATTGACCGATGAGCGGACTTCTGGGAATATTCAAAGATTCCATTAACTCATTGCCGCTAACTAATTGGGTGGGATGAGCGATAATGTCATCGGCATCGAGGTAGCGATTAATTAGCAGGGAAATATCATCAACTGCGACTCCCGCGGCTAGGGCTAAAACTGCTAAAACTGGAAATACTATTCCTACATCCCGAAACAAAAAATATTGTTTTCGCAAGGACATTTCTGCAATCGGTTTTGCTTGCAGTTTGGGCAAGTATTTCAAAAGCCCGATCGCACTTTTAATCTCTGCATTGCTGTACTTCAACCGCAGCAACTCTGTTTCAGCGATTGTCGGGTCGGAATTTGCTAAAATAGCTAACTTCCCAACTGCCAACAACGGCGTTTTAATTGTATCTCGAATCGATCGCCCAAATTCTCTCCCCAAGTCTGGATAAATTGCCGCCAAATCAGCAGCACAGGAGTCGATTTTTGTCAAGATATCGAAACGGTCGATCGCACTTGCAAACCAAATCGAAAACAAACCATCTTCGCAACCGCGACAAATCCAAGGAATACCGTTATGATTGCTCAACAAATAACCTAATTCCGTCCGCACCCGTTCCACCGCCACCCGACTCAACAACGGCGCTAATTCTCGAATCGCAGATTGAGTTTCCGGTTCGATCGCAAAACCCAACTGCGCCGCTTGGCGGTAAGCTCTTAATAACCTCAGCGGATCGTCTTCCAAATTCGATCGCGAAATCATCCGCAGCAAACCCAACCGCAAATCAGTTTGACCGTCCAAAGGATCGATGATTTCTCCGGTAAAAGGATTGCAGGCGATCGCATTTATCCGAAAATCCCGGCGCAACAAATCTCCCTCCAGACTCCCCCCCAAAGCCTCCGCAAAATCCGCCGTACCGCCCGCAAACACCACCCGCGCAATCTGTCGTTCCGCATCCAACAAGACAAATCCGCCTTTCGTGCGATCGGCAATTTTTCGAGCAGTCTTCACCGCCCGTGTTAGCATAACGAAATCCAAATCAAAATAGTGCGATCGGCGTCCCAGCAGCGCATCCCGCACCGCACCGCCCACCAGATAAACAGGCGGTGTCAGCAGTTCCAAATCGAACGGCCAAGTCTCAGGAGATAGCGCAGTTGGCAAATTAATCGGCATCGCAACAAAAATCTACTTTCCTTACAAACCATTAAACTCTTGCTAAGCTAGATTAACAGAAAGCTCAGAATTCACCAATTTTTTTGAAATGCACAGAGGATATCAAGAATGTGTATTTGTATTAACTGCCACTATGTAGACCGCTGCTTCACCTACCACGCCGTAGAAGAACAGCACGAACAGATTCACCTCACCGAAACACCAGATTTTGACCCCGTAGAACCCACCATCAACGTCAACATCCGCCCCCGCCAAGACGAAATAGAAATGGAATGGGATGTAGTCGGCTGTGAAAGTTTTAAGCAAGAGACCGGCAAATGGGCCAAATTGCGGCCGGGCGAACTCGTACCGACTTAAGTTAGTTGGCAGTTGGCAGTTGGCAATTGGCAATTGGCAATTGGCAGTTGGCAGTTGTTAGTTGTTAGTTGTTAGTTGGTAGGGGCGGTGGATGGTGCGTGCGGGCCCTCTTAGTTGTTAGTTGTTAACAATTCACCAATAACAACTAACCAATAACCAATAACAACTAACCAATAACCAATAACAACTAACCAATAACCAATAACAACTAACCAATAACCACTAACCAATAACAGTCAACAATTAAAAATATAAAAGATAAAAGATAAAATCCAATGTCCTATTGCTTAAACCCAACTTGTCAGAATCCGCAAAATTCAGGGAATGCAGAATTGTGCCAAAGTTGCGGCTCGAAATTGTTGTTAACTAACGAAAAATCGCCATTAGCATCTCGCTACCGTACCATAAAGGCGATCGGACAAGGAGGCTTTGGCAGAACTTTCCTAGCAGTTGATGAAACAAAACCCCTGATTTTTTCGCAGTGCGTAATCAAGCAATTTTTGCCGCAAAACACCGCTGCCGAAAAAGCGGCCCAACTATTTCAGCAAGAAGCAGCCCAGCTAGAAATCTTGGGAAAACATCCCCAGATTCCCGAATTAATCGCCCATTTTCAACAAGACGGGAGACAGTATTTAGTACAAGAATTTATAGACGGCAAAAACCTCGCCCAAGAATTAGAACAAAAAGGAGCATTCACCGAAACTCAAATTCGGCAACTCCTCAACGATTTATTACCAGTGCTCCACTTCGTCCACAAATCCAAAGTCATTCACCGGGATATTAAACCAGAAAATATCATTCGCCGCCGCCTATCTCCAACTCCCTTACCAGCCTTAGAAAGTTCCTATCAACCATCTCCTTTCCAAAAAGATATCGTTTTAGTAGACTTTGGTGCAGCTAAGAAAGTAACAACAACTGGCTTGCCACAAACAGGTACAATTATCGGCAGCGCTGCTTATACAGCCCCAGAACAATTGATGGGAAAAGCAGTTTTTGCCAGCGACATCTATAGTTTGGGCGTTACTTGCATTCACTTGCTGACTCACATTCCTCCCTTCGATTTGTTCGACAGCGCCGAGGATTCTTGGGCTTGGCGAAATTATTTGAAGAGTGCTGTTAGCGACGATTTCGGCCGCATCCTCGACACCATGCTCCAAAGTGCCACCAACCGGCGCTACAATTCAGCATCTGCAGTCATCCGGCACTTGAACCCCAAGCCGGTGTATTTAGAGGGGCAGCCTGTGCTGGATGCGCCGGAAACATCCGCAGAACGGGTGGTTACACCTGCGCCCGGTGTGTCGCTTTTCACTCGCCAACAGCAAGCCGAAATTCAGCAAGCTTTGCAAGATGCGATCGCCCCGTACAATGTTACAATCCAAGTCAGTCAAGCCAAACAAAAACTAAATATCGTCATCAACCGAACCGAAGACAACCCCATTTACTACCCGCACCTATCCCAAATAATTGCCACCCGGTTAACCGATTTGCAGTTAAATCAAATCACAGCCATTAAGCTATTGGGAAGAGTCAACAATTCTCGCATCCCAGAGTGGAAGGAAGTATTGCAAATCGATCCCAAGATTAAACTAAGAAACAAAATCGTGCGACTGCACCAAAATCAATTAATCAACAAAATCGCCCCTGTTGCTACCCAAGAATTTTGGCTACCGAAGTTAAAAAATACGGATTTTTGGATCGATTCGCTAATGTTTGCTTTGGTTTGGTTTATCTTTGGCTCTCAAATCGTCATTTTTAATTCAATATTTGCACTAATAGTTGCATCTGGTTTTATGACGGTCAAACATCAAGTTTCTCAAAACAAAGAATTTGCCAATAAAAATTTATTTGCCAGTTTAGTCTTACTATTTCTGATAACTGGTGGTATGGGTAATTCAAGAATATTAAATACGGGAATATTTGGCGTTCTTTTGGGTTGTTTGGTTGTCGCTTTGCCCTTGTTTTTTGTAAAGGAAAATTATCATTAATCGTGAATAGCAATCCCCAAGACAGAATATCAGTTAAAAAATACGGCCTAGCCCTGCACACGGCAACTCCCGAATTAGGTTTAGCAATCAGCAATTTTTCCGGCGATTCTCGCTGCCAAACTTGGAATTTGGGCCGCAGTTTAGCAACGGATTTGCACCAGCATTTAATCGAGTTTATCCAGCCGCAAACGTGGGCGGATTTGGCTTTTATTGCAGTGGCGAAGGGGCCCGGAGGTTTCACCGGCACTCGCATGGGTATGGTGACGGCGCGGACTTTGGCTCAACAATTGGATATTCCGGTTTTTGCGATTTCAACTTTGGCGGCTGTGGCTTGGGCGGAACCCCCCCAACCCCCCCTTGCTAAGGGGGGGGTTTTGAGTGAGGAATTACCCCTTGCTAAGGGGGGGGTTTTGGATATCGCGCTGCAAATGCCTGCAGGGCGCGGGGAATTGTTTGGGGCGGTTTATGCAGCTAACAGTAATTCTGGTGTAACTGAGTTGTTTACAGATACGGTAATGACGGCGGAATCTTGGCAGAAAAAGTTGGAAAGTTGGGAAAATTCCTATCGATTGATTGAAGTTGGCAGCGAATTGGGTGCGTCGGTTTCTGGTGTGTTGGAATTGGCTTATTTGCAGTGGAAACAAGGAAGTCGCCCTGAGTTGTGGGATGCTTTGCCTTATTACGGGCAACATCCCGTGAAGGGGCAATAGACTTGAATTGCAAAATTAGAAAAACATCTTAAAAGTATCTGCGTTTATCTGCGTTTATCTGCCTGAAATCTATGGAGCAAAAAAAAGTAAAGATACATATCACATTTGTCCAAGTTGACGCTTGATATCAAATTCCGTAACATCGGAATGATTCAGATATATATTCTCTCCCTCTGTGTACTCTGTGCTCTCTGTGGTTAAATAATTCCGATGCAAGCGGAAACGATAGGAGGACGAAAAACCCTACAATTGTAATTTATGGTATCACAACCGGGCCGGCTAGTGGTTCTTGACTTAACTCTTTTTCCCCAATAGACTCTAACAATTTATTCCAGTCACTTCTCAATTTTTGATCGCTTGGAGAAGCTAACAGCAAATTGCCCAAACGAGTCAATGAATCGTACCAAATATCAGGTGCGGCTGCATTAATCAGACGCTCTGTTTCAGCAGTTGTGGCTACCCTTTTCAGTCCTCCTTGGGCTGTCAAATCGGCTAGATTGTTTGTATTATTTTTGCAGTATATTCTCAAATACCACCGATAAGATTGCTCTGTTTGTAAAGCATAGTTTGGAGATGTAGGTAAACTAATATTCACAATGCCAGGAGTTTTAGGTGGCTGGAAAGAAGTTTTGTAAATTAAGGTTTTTTCGTCTTGAGTGAGTAGGACAAATTCTCCTTTTTTTATATCTTCGGCAGCATAGGGAATGTAAAACCAAAAGGTAGGATGGGCAGAAGTTGTGAATACTGGATTTTGGCGGGGTACTAGCAGGGCCAGTATTTTATTTGTGCTTTTGCATGATTTTGATGGGTCGAGACCGCCACCAGGTCTAGTATTAGAATCGGGTGGTGTGCTAGTTGTCGATACTTTTGATCCGGCCCCTGGTTTAGTGTTTTTGTCGGGCTGCTTGACTGGTGTTTTTACCTTCGGTTTGCTGTTGGATTTGGCGTTTTGCCCGATCGCACTTGGATGATTTTCCAGCAAACTATTGTCTGCTAAAATAGCTAGATTAGCAGAATGTGACATCGCTGATGCAGCATCGATCGCCAAAATGAAACCTAACACTAACTGCAATGGCATTTTATACATAAAACCTCTGATATCTCCCAGTCCGCTTCTGCAGACTTTGCCTGTACGGGCGCGGTTTCAAACGTCACAGCTTTGTTTGCGATTGTGAAGAGCGATCGTACACAAACAACATACCACCGGTCGTAACTAAAGCCAAAACTGCAGGAACCAAAGGCATCCAGCCCCCCAAAATCAGAATTATCAAAGAAACTTGATACAACACAAAAATCATAGCACCGCTGGCGATCGTCAATAGCAAGGGCGATCGCCAACGCCAAGCCAACAACCCGCCAGTCACAGCAGCCAGCCACACAAAAACCGCATCTCCCCACTGAAACCGATCCCATTGAGGTAAAATCCACAATAGCGGCCTTTTATCAATTACAGCGCTGAGAATTTGACTCACCATATGAGCGTGAATCCAAACTGCCGGCATTTTACCGTAAGGAGTATCGAATTCAGTCTCAGAAACTTCCGAAGTATGACCGATTAAGACAATCTTACCCTTGACTAAATCCGGGTCTATTTTCCCTGACAATACTTCTTGCAGCGTCACCTTAAAAGCTGGTTTGGGGTTAGCGCGGTAGTTAAGCAATACTTGACTGACTTTTGGCTCTTTTAACGGTTGATAACCTCCTGTACGAGAGGCTAATCTTTTGAATGTAACACCGCCAATTACCCACTCTTCATTCTGGTTTTTTTCCAATTTTATGCCTTGATTTTCCAAAAATCGCGCAGCCAACAGAAAACTTAAGCTATTCGGAGCTTTGCAACTATCCTTGAAATTAGAAAGATTCGGGTGATAAGATAGAAGTTGGCGGCGAATACTTCTACCTTTATTGTCACGCGCTTCATCTGGCGGTAAATTGATAAAACCAATTTGATTTTCTAATTTACTTTGCAACAATTCTGGGGGTGGCTCCAGGATTTTGCCTGCATTGTAGGTGCATACAGCAATGAGATTAGGATTTTTTTGAAAAAGGGCAATCAAATCTTTTCTTCCCGGTTCCTTTGGCGAATTTCGGTGCATATTCAAACCAATTGCTGCAGGCTTCAATTGTAGTAATTTGTCGATCGCCCTGGCTATAGTAGCATCAGTTTGCGGATAGTCGTACTTGTCAACATCCTTGTTAGTCACTTGCACCACCAGCAACCGATTGTCGATTAATTCAGATTCCCGCTGCCTCATTAGTCGATCGAACATTGACAGTTCCAACACCTCCATCACCCCCAGAGAACGCGCTCCCATCACCGCCACGGTACAGGCCGTACTCGCCAAAATCACCGACTTCAAGGGCGAAAAACCCTTAACTGGCGGTCTTTTCTCATACCTAGGAACCGCAGTCAAATTCTCAGCAACAACAGGCCCATCGGACTCAATCAAAAAATCGCTCCAAACCAGAGGCACAGCCGTCGGATGCTGCCAAATTACCGGCAACCAACTAGCACAAGGAAACTTATGCTCTAAATCCCCCAAACGGTTGCAAGCTTCCCTCTTTGCTGCATACAAAGACTTGCCAGCTACAAACTCTGTAAGAAAATATTTTAAAAATTCTTGAGCTACAACATCCGGCACCAACTCCCGCATTAAAATCATTTGCGGAATCATTTGGAAATCATCTAATTTTGTAGCCAAACCCAACCCGTCACAGCAGTTAAAAATTGCCAGTTGCAAACCATTATCTACCGCTTTTCTCAAACCAACCCACAGCTCATCAATGGTTAAACAATCATCTTTATTGATATAAATTTTTCCAGTACCATCCTCAGTTTCGCCGTGTCCCGCAAAAAATATAATATCCCAAGATTGTTCCCAAAGCTCGTCAGTAATCTCTTTGCGTTTGGGTTCTACTAAAACTTTAACATCAGCATTAGGAGACAAGTTTTTCAGGATTTTCTCATCTTCTTTTACATTAATATCAGGGCTATCTCCCAAAATAGCTAAAATTTTTACCTTTGATTTGCGGAGAGGTTTCTGAAACTGTAGTTTAACAAAGTTTAATTGACCAAGCGACGGTTCAGCTTTCGGAAAATTGTCAAACAAATCCCACAAATGCCAAGGTAATTTGTGCAAGTTCGGATCTTCGGTGCGAATTAATACCCTAATATCTTCACGATCATTTAATTTCTCTCTGAGTCGCGTATCAATTTCTCTAAACTGTTCTGACTTCAGCCACATATTCATGGCTGCTGCTAGTTGCTGGCCGGATTCCTGGCATTTCTTCAAGGAACTTCTAGTGTCTGCTTCTTTAAGCTTAACTCGCCAAGAGAAAGATTTGGAGCGAGAATTTGTTTTATTACCCGCTCTTACTAGAGAATAAAAGGCTGGAAAAATTCTTTTTTTAGGGTTCCGGGAAGGCATTCCCAAAGAGCGATATTTTTGAGACCAATGTTGATTTACTAAAACTGCTAACTCGGGATTTGCAGGTAAAATGCTAGTAATATCAGCCAAGGATTCGCCGTCATCCTCTTTGATTTCCAAGGTAACTCGAAAACCTTGGCTTGGCAAATTGCCATCTAATTTGAGATAAACTAACTTGCTCATAACACTTACCCCCTATGGATAATTGATGATTATGTGAAAAACAATTCACTATGGCTGAAATCACCCAAAGCAACTTTAACGCTAAATTGTTCTCCCTGTTCTGCACTCAACTTGAATAGCAAGCTATCGGTTTTATTTGCTCTCGCTTGCACCAAACTTTTTCCTCGCTCGTCCAACACTATCAATTCTACATCTTCGGGCAACATAATTTCGTTTTCTGCCGGACAAAGCTCTACCATAATCTCCAAATCGCCATGATTGGTTGGCATTATTCCCAGCATTAAATTAACTTTTTCTCCGGGTTCCAACTCTACGGTTTTTATACGTTTGATCTGAGTAACACTATTAGCAGGATCGCTAATCTCTAAAGTTTGGGTGCTCCTGAAATCAAACTGGAATTTTTGTCTTGATTCAAACACTTTTTCGGCGGCCTCCCAGCCGATGTCGAAAACATTGTGCAACCACTGAATGAGATGTATTGGTTTGAGTTCGTCCAAGTATTCTGGCTGGAGTTCGTCCAGGTATTCTAGCAGGTTTTCGATCGACTCCAACTTGCTAATTGGAACTTTTTCTCGATCGCCCTTTTTGACAAATCCCAGCAACTTCACCTCTTCGAGGGATTGGGCTATCTCCACGGCAACATAACCGATTCTGTCCGATCGCACTTCTGCCGGAATCGAGACAAACTCTTCACCCTCACGTACAGGGCGGCACTCTAGATTGCCAAGATTTTTGACCTCCAAATCCGCAACATCCATGAATTTCTGGATGACAGGATTCCAGATATTGCTGGCAGCCAAATCAGTGTCTATTTCCATACACTGAAAGTAAAAATCCACTGCGTGTACAGCCAAAGCATTTAGATAAACCTGTTTGGCTTTTTTCGGGTCTGTTTGTTGCTGGGAGAGCTTTTGAGCGCTCAGGTGCGCTGCTGGGGCGATCGGCATTGTCAAAACTAAATCAACTTCTGTGTTATTCATGATTACTCCCTGCTTTTGGTACATAATGTTCTACAAGTATTCTTTGAATCTGGGCGTAAATTTTTCCACACATCTCTGGTAAAAACTACTCAAACTAGAAACATTGACTCCTAACTCATGGGATATATCCTGCCAACTTTCATCTTTTATAACTTTCTTCACCAACAAAAATTTAAAATTGACGTGCGGGTACTTTTTCATCACTTCGCCTTCAAAAAAACCTCCCGGATCTTCTACAATGATATCGCTCAAAGCAGCTTCAAGTTGACAAAATTTATTTTGCAATTGTTGCTTTTGTATTTGATTAAAAACTCGATCCATATCTCCACAGTATTCAATAGAAAACTCTTTTTTACCTATAACTTTAGGCGTAGATTCCTGAAAACATTTAAGCATCAAGAAGTTTACCCACTGGCTGACTGTCTTCTCCGGTCGATAGTTGTGAATTTCGCGGCAAATTCGCAACGTTAAGTCCGATTTGGCTTCTGCACAAATTGCCCGATAAATTTCGGGGGTAAATTTTGTATTTCTGGGAGAGTGAACGATTTTATATTTTTCAACCTCCGCCATAAAATTGGTCATAGCTAGTTGTCGCCCTAAAGTTTTAGGTTGGTGATTTTGAGCAGCTATAGCTAGCTGTTTGAGCCGATCGTCAATTTCATCCTTAGTAGGCATCTCTTATTCCAAGGGTACTCAAAAAAATAGTCGGCAAAGCGGATGCAGGTCGCCGGAGATTGGTTAACAAGCCGATCGAGATTGACTGGCGCGCATCCTCCTGCATAGCCCTCTATTTGTCTATCTGTCGGGATCTGGGATTTTTACGCAAAACTTCTGCAAAAGTTACAAAACTTTACATAACTCGCAATTTTTTGGGTGCTGTCAATGGTGGTGGTGCGTCAGGAATCCAGCAGTGCCGACGTTTCATGCAGAAGAGATTAGGCTTGTTGCTACTTACCAGGAAGAGCCTGGTAATGCTTCTGAGGCGAGGAAGGCTTAGAGGATAGAGAGAGGACTGTAGGAGGTGTTTAAGTTATTAAATTTTCGTTCCTAAGCACCCTACAGCAGATGTTTGGGGTTGGTTTTGGGCGATCGAGCGGCAGGGAAGGCGGCACACGCTACGGGAAATATTTGGCATTTGTCTTGAATGCTATAATCGAGCTCGCCAGCACAGGACGATCGCACTCCCAAAAACGCTTATTACACTCCGAAAAAGATGCTGTCGCCAAATGCGCCGTTAATACCACTGCAAAAAAAATGCAGCTTCAGTCAGTGATTCTCAATCGTTGCAAATCAAAAATGGTATAACTGCCCCAAAACCATGCACCAACAATCCCCGCAGCAGCCTCAAAAACACGCGACTCCCAAAAAACTTAAAACAGCTATTTTTTACTGTTTGACAGCAATATTTTTCTGTTGGAGTACCGCGAACCTGCCTACAATGGCCCAAAACCCAGCCCCAGGTGGGCTTAACGGGCAAGAAATGAGAAATTTGCTCGATCGCGGAAACCTCACCGAAGCCGTCACCAGAATCGAACAAGACTGGGAAGAAGACTATCAAAAATACTTGCAACAAGACTTTGGGGCCCGTGAAAAAACCGCCGAAGCAATATCAAAAACCCTCTCCCGTCTAGCAGTTCAAACCAAGAAAAAACCAGCTTTAATTTACGCCATCCCGCGCACAGACCAACTCGAATTAATTTTAATATTGCCCGATCGCCCGCCAATTCTCCGCAGCGTCCCATCCGCCAAACAAGAAATATTGCTGTCAGCAGTCAAAAAATTCAACAGCGAAATCACCAACCCCGCCAAACTCAGCACAACCAGCTATTTAGAAGGAGCCCAACAACTTTATCAATGGATAATTGCACCCCTAGAAACAGATTTGCAAATAGCAAAAATTGAAACCTTGCTGTTTTGCGTTGGCGAAGGTTTGCGAACCGTACCCCTAGCAGCAATGCACGACGGAAAGCAATTTCTGATCCAAAAATACAGCCTCGCCCGCATCCCCGCCTTCAAATTCACCAACACTAACTACGGCAACCTCAAAAACACCCAAGTCTTAGCAATGGGAGCATCTATTTTCTCGGAAACGGCGAACAAACAACCGCTACCTGCAGTCCCGTTAGAATTAAGGACGATCGTCCAAGAGTGGCCAGGTAAATCTTTTCTCAACGAAGATTTTACCCTCGTAAACTTGCAATCGCAGCGCCTGCAACAAAGATACGGCATCATCCACCTCGCAACCCACGCCGAATTCCGCCCCGGAGCTCCCAATAAGTCTTACATTCAATTTTGGGACACCAGACTCGGACTCGATCAAATGAGAGATTTAAAATGGAACAATCCGCCTCTGGAACTGTTAGTATTGAGCGCCTGCAGAACCGCCTTGGGAGACAAAGAAGCAGAACTCGGATTTGCCGGTTTAGCGCTGCAATCGGGAGCAAAATCTGCCCTCGCCAGTTTGTGGTACGTCAGCGATGCGGGAACTTTGGCGCTGATGAGCGAGTTTTACGAGCGCTTAAAAGTCAACAAGCCGAAAGATCCTCCTATTATTAAATCTGAAGCTCTCAGGGAAGCACAAATTGCTGCGATAGAAGGTAAATTAACCATAAATAACGGTCAATTGCAAAGCTCTAGGGGCGAAGTTTTTTTACCTCTGTCTATCCCTAAACTCGACAGCAAAGATTTATCGCATCCTTATTATTGGGCAGCTTTTAATATGATCGGCAGTCCTTGGTAGGTGAGAGAAAGTAACAGGCTTTTGGGCTGGTTTGACAATAAGTTTATTGAAAATATTGTGGGGGGAGGCTCTTAGCCAGCCCAAAAAGTTAAATCTTTTGGGCCGCACAGCCGATCGCCGATGAGGCGCGCCCAATGTCTAGACTTTGCCCGATCGGCGATCGCGATCGCCATAATTTTATGCAACTATACCTGTAGAGAAACGGCAAAGCCTGAGTCCGGCGCGGGACTCTACCGAGCGCGCCTCTTGACCGAAACAGATGATAGGCTGTACAACTTGACACTCCGGGCGCGTGAACGCGCGGGGATTCTTGGTTCACTGACACACCTTTAAACTATCCATCCTTTCGGCAATATTTAAACCAAAAACCCGTCCGATTGAACGAAGTTTCGAGTCTAATTTGAATAGCCCCAGAGGGCTTGTCTCCCCAAGCGTTAAGGAATCACTTCCCAGGTTCCCGTATGCCATTGGCGTACATCTAACTACTAAGTTTTTGAGTTTTCTGGTATGGGTGCGCGGTGGCTACCCTAGCTATGTTTTTGTGGTGTTCGCTACCCACGAGATATTATTGTTTTCGAGCCAGTCGTTTTGGATGCTCGCCGTGCTAGCGGTTATTCTACCTGTATCTATCTCTAGTGTACTAGACTTAGGGAAAATACTGTCAAGCCTGAAAAAGTTTTCCAGTATTAAAAGCCGTCCTCAAAGGCTTGCCCTGAGCTTGCCGAAGGGACGGGGGTTTAAACCCAGTTTTCTGATAATGTAATTAAAATATCTGTAGCTGTCGCTCAACCAACCACCACCAACCTGCGACCAATCGAGCGGGACGCTTCCAGGGGGAAACAAATATGAAAAAACTAGAATTTTTACTGCAGAAAGAAGGCGATCGCGCCTGGTTGCCCCTAGAAACCGCCGACGTGGAAATTCTAGAAGGCAAATACCGCGTCGTTGCTCGCATCCAGCACCCCAACACCGACATCGAAATTCGCGTCACCTACACATCCTTCGAGGGAGTAGTCCCGCAGCGGAAAGTCCAAAGCCGATCGGCACGCACCAACCCCGAAGGATTAGTCGTGATCATTCCCTACACCAGACTCAAACCGGGAATGTGGGAACTCTCCTGCTTGCCAGATCCTCGATCGACACCAGCAAAACCTTGGCAGTACGGCGTGCAATTGGAAGTATTGCCCGCAGAATCGGAAACCTCCGAACCCCTACCGCCGACGATCGACACCTCAGAACCTGCCACTATCCCCTCAGACTCACAAATCGCAGCACCGGTCGATCGTCCTGCAACCCAACCCCCAGCCCCACCGCAGCCTCCCAAAATCTACCAATTCCCCAATCCCCAAACCACCCCTCCGCCTCCGCCCCAACCCCCAGTCAAACTCGAACTCGAACTCATACTCGATCGAGAAACCTTCGTCACCCAACTCGGCCGCCCCTTAGTCATTTCCGGCAAAATCGACATTTCCCAACCACCCCAAACAACCAGAAAAAAAGCAACTCTCATCTCTGAATCACAAACAGAAGAACTCAAAAAACTCATCGGTTCAGCAGAAATACAAATCTACCTGCGCGACCCCCAAACCTCAAAAATACTCGCCCAAATCCAGCAGCAGATGCCAGAACAACCTCCCCCCTGCATCTTTGCCTGCGTCACCTACATCCCCAGCGAGTGCAAAAGTCGCCTAATTTTAGGAGAAGCAATACTCAGCAGCGGAGGCGTTCCCCTAGCCACCAAACTATTTACAATAACCGCCCGTTTAGAGCACCTTCTAGAAGTAATTAAAGAAAATTTCATCGAAGAAAAGCATCAAGCCGAACTCTCCCCAACAGCCTCAAAACAGCCTCGGAAGACCACAAATTTATCGTTTCTCAAGCTAGTAGAAAAATCTTTAGAGTCTCCATCCCCGGCCGAAGTCTCAACAAACGAGCCCTTACCGCCTCAACTGAATTCCCGCCCAACCGCAAGTGCCGGCGGTCTAGAATTGCCCGCATTCGGTAACAAACTGCCCGAGGGCAGCCGATCGCAATTGCTCGAAGAAATCTCCAATCCCCGTCAAACAGTCGCCGGGGCGATCGACCCACAAACCAAACCCTCAGACATCCCAACAGCCGCAGAAACGGCCGAAGATCGAGCGATCGACAAAAAACCCAAAAACACCCCAGAACCAGAAACAACAGCCCCAGAAACCCCGCCAACAGCCTCAAAACAGGCATTTCAAACCCTAAACGTCGAGAATAGATTTTGGTCGCGACTGAGTTCCCTAGCCAGCAACGGCGAATCCCCCGAATGGCTCAAAGCAACCACCCTGTCGCCAACTCCAAAAGCCGCCAATAGCAGCGACGCCATAGCCGTAGTGGAAGAAAGCAGCCCAACCCAGCAGCAACGGGCGATCGGGAAAACAATTTCCGAGCCCAAATATATTGGCCCGGAATCCAGAGAATTTGTAGTTTTTGACGAGCCCCCACAGCCGAAACAAGTTGCTCAAAAAACCACAAAACTCGAAGAATCAACTGGGCCAACTCCCTACGTTTTGCCAGAAGACGAGTTAGTACCGATGCCCGTCTTAGAATTGCCGCGCGCCCAAATCCTCGCGGGCCAAGCTGTAACAGTGAAAGTGCAACTACCGGAATTGATGCCCCGGATTTATGTGAAAGTTTGGGTATTCGATCGACAAAGCTACCTGATTCTCGACGGGCCGCGCTGGATTACCGAATTTACACCTAACGGCTTGGGAAATGTCCGATCGAGCATCGAGTTAGAAATTCCCTACGGCTGCATGGAAGTCGAATTTGAGGCGATCGCCGTAGAAATGCAAACTCAGCGAGAAAGTCACAAAATCAGCGTTCACCGCCAAGTTTTGCCCCCAGCCGGCCCCCTTTTGCCCCTGGATGAGTGAACCCTGCATTTATCTCTCTCTTCTCTTTTTCTGTGTTCTCTGCGTTCTCTGCGGTTAAAAAATTCCCAAATCAGTAATCGGTCAGAAATCGTAGTTGGTAGCTAACCCTGATTTGGTATTACTGCAAAAAAATCGGGAAATGGAGGCGAGAAATCTCAGAATATTCCCGGTTTATCGCCCCCCGCGCCCAACTTTTTATCTACTTACCAGCCAACTGCCGAAACTTCTTCTTAAACTTATTCTTGTACACGTAGATCGATCGCTGCAAATCCTCAAATTGCAGCGACATCTCAGCCACCAAACCCCTGCAGTTCCAAACATCCTCCTGATACTTGCGGCAGCAAAAATTCATCGGTTCCGAGTAAACTTGAGATGTTGATAAACTCGGCTTCGGGCCGCACCAGTGAATCACAGTCGCCGAGGCGCGATCGCCTACAGGCCCGCTTGATTCCATCAAAAACCGCTTTTTCACCAAATCCCGGTCAAAATCCGGCACCAAAAACTGCATATTCACATTCTGCACCCGCAGCCGACTTTCCCCGGCCGCCCGGAAAATCATAAAGTTTAAAAAAACCATTTCTCCGTACTTAAATATCCCCGAATTTGCAACCGTAAAATCTAAAATTTCTACGTATTCTTTCTAATTAAAATGCCGCACTTAGCAAAAAAGTACCACTGCAGAAATAATTGGCTCGATATTTCGACCAGCTAAAACTGAGGAAATACTTCTCAACACCAGGAATGTCAAATAAAAGTTTGGAAATATCTGCATCCTAATTTTCCTGACAAGGTTGGTCTACAATCAAATCAGATTTCTTAAAATTACCAAACTTGAGAACATCGCCCCAGACGATGGTATCGGCATCCAAAACCAGGAAGTTTGACCAAGGACTTTCCCAAAAGGCAATCATCTTAGTTTTGCTCCAACCAAAACTTTTTTTCCTGAGAACCTCTTAGGAAACCGTTGTGCGATCGATTACTCGCACGCCGTAGGATTTCTCCAAAGCACTCGCGGAAAACGTACCGTCAATCAACAGACAGATGGGAACATCTCCCAAAAAATACCGGATGCTAGCACAGCAATCCTTAGCAAACAGATAATCTTGGTCGCAGCAGGCAATAATAATACCAAAATCTTCCATAACCACTTATTCTTTTACTAAAATCTCCACCCACAGCGTTTGGTTTTTTTGTTCCGACAGCACTATTTTTGAGTTGTGCATTTTCGCCAGCTTAGCATTAAATTCCTGCGATCGCCCTACGCCAAAAACAGCCATCAAATCGCTATAAAATTTGGGTAGAGTTTGTATCTCAAGCAACACAGCATTCTCGGCGCGATTGGATATTAAGCAACACCAATTGCAGCCGCACTCAGAACACCCAAAAATTGTGTTAAAGTAGTGGTTAATTAAACCGGGCGACAGCTTGTCTCAAACATGACGATCGCCCGCGCGAGTCCCGACTCTTGGGATAGTCAGAAAAGCCAAATTGGTCAAGCCAGAAATTTGGCTTTTCTAGGGTACATCTACGAGTTATGAAAGCCGGCTGGCTCCCAGCAGGCCCGAAAATCGCCCCGCCAAAGGTCGCAGGGTTTAAAGTGAGGTTAAAAAGCTTGACATATTTGGCTCGAAAGCTGTATAAGGGAGGCGACAAGCAGCCCCGATCCTATCCTGATAACTGTCTATTAAGTCTGGCGTAACCGAAGACTCAGGGTAGCAGTCAGTTTGAGGCAGATTGTGGCCGAACCCGCACCACCAATTATCGATCGCAGCTACAGCAATTAAAGCAAGTCTGGCGATCGAGAGATGGGATGAACTCCTTGGGGCGTAGGGAGTCTGCCCGGATCGCACGCACCCCGTGCGATGGGAGTGAGGACAAGATGGCTTGTCAAACCTCCATACGCTGCATAAGACCAACATCATTCAAAAATGGTAGAGGCAGCGGCGGTTGAAACGGGAAGCCCAGACTGTATGCTTCGCATAGCGTGTGGGTACGTCGCCCGGTGATGGTATAATCAACCGTAATGTAATGTGGACTTGACCAGAATTGATGCCCTTGCCGTAGAAAAGCCCAGCCCCTACGTTCAAGCGGAAACTAGACACCCCAACTGTGAGTCAGCAGCTATGGAGAGGTTCTATTATATTGGCAGTTATTCTTAGCAGACAAGCAACCACAAAAATTACAAGTTGGGAATTCTCGATCGAGTTGAATAGAGTGTGAAGGTGTGAGGAAAATGAACAGAACTTTTTGGAATTTACTGCTAGTATCCCCCGCTATTCTGGGGCTATCATCAGTTGTCAGTACCGCAGCCCTAGCAGCCGAAGCGACCGCAACCGCTGAAGCCAACCAGCTAGCCACAGCAAAGTCATCCGAATCAAAAATTGCAGCATCAGTTGCAGAATTAGTTGCAGAACCAGTTGCAGCAGCCCCTGCCGCCCCAGAAAAGCTGGCTTTAAACAGCATCGTTCCGGCGGCCCAAACCCCGATCGCCAACTCGGACGACGCACAAAAACAGCCGGAAAAACTGGCAAAAATTGAACCAGAAACCAGCGCAGCAGCACTGCAAACAGCAGAAAGCGGCATCGACTCAGCAGCCCCAATCGCAATCGCCCCCGCCACCACAGCGGCAGCGACTGAACCCGTGGCTGCAGCGAACACAGCCCAACCGTCGCCCCAAGCATCAGACTTGGCAGTGCAAAGCACCCCCACAGACACGGCTGCAAAAATTGAAGAACCGGCTGCCGCCGCTCTCCCCCCAGCTACTGTCCCAGCTACTAAGGTAGAAATTGCTCAGACAGTACCCGGAGGAATGGGCGGCCCGATCGTCCCAGCAACACCCCAAGCCCTGCCGGCACAACAGTCAGGAACCATGTCCCAGGTGACATCGGTCTCTCAACTATCCGACGTAAGGCCGACAGACTGGGCATTCCAAGCCCTGCAATCCCTAGTCGAACGCTACGGTTGTATCGCAGGCTATCCCGACGGCACCTACCGCGGTAACCGCGCCCTGACTCGCTACGAATTTGCAGCCGGCGTCAACGCCTGCTTAGACCAAGTAACCAAACTAATTAGCTCGTCAACAGGTACCTTCGTCACCAAAGACGACTTAGCCATCCTGCAACGCCTGCAAGAAGAATTTGCAGCCGAACTCGCTACCCTGCGCGGACGAGTAGATGGCCTAGAAGCTCGCACCGCAGAACTAGAAGCTAACCAGTTCTCCACCACAACCAAACTCTCAGGAGAAGCCATTTTTCTCGCCAGCGACACCTTCGGAGATGGTGTTGGGCTGCGGGACGACAAAACGGCCACCAACCTCGGCTACCGGGTGCGGTTGAACTTCAACACCAGCTTCAGCGGTCGAGACTTGCTCAGAACCCGCTTGCAAGCTAGAAACATCGCCAACTACGGTACAGCCAACACCGCCGGTACGAACATGGCTCGCCTCGCCATTGACGGCGAAGACGGCAACCAATTCTCCCTCGATCAAGTGTGGTATCGCTTTCCGGTAGGCAACGCTACAGTATGGTTGGGCCCGAAAGGACTGAGGCTCGATGACGTTGCCGAGCTGACTGCTCCCTTGGAAAGTAGCGGCAACGGTGCTCTATCCAGGTTTGGACGTTACAACCCGGCAGTGTTCCGCGGCCCCGAAGGAGCAGGCGCTGCTATCAAATACAACTTGGGCCCAGTGAAAGCCACAGTTGCCTATCTTGCCTCCGACGGCGACTCTCCCAACCCAGCCGACGGCCGGGGCGTTTTCAACGGTTCTTTCAGCGCTTTGGGTCAGCTAAACTTCTCTCTGGGCAAAGTTATTGACATTGGCGCAACTTACACCCGGAAATACAATCGGGGTGGTGATGTTGGCATCATGGGCGGTACTGGCAGTTCCTTGGCTAACCGCCCCTTCGGTCAAACATCCACCGCATCAGATAACTTTGGCGTACAACTTAACTTAAAACCCAGCCGCGGCTTCCAGCTTGGCGGTTGGTACGGTTACACCAAGGCTCACCAAGAACGGGGCGCAGACAATGACGCTACTGTTCAGAACGGTGCTGTTTTCTTGGCGCTGCCAGATTTTGGTAAACCTGGAAACCTCCTCGGTTTTATCGCCGGCATCCCGCCAAAAGTTACTGAAAGCGATGTCGCCAGAGACCGCGACACCTCTTATCACTTGGAGGGTTTCTATCGCTTCCAAGTTAATGACTTTATTGCGGTGACACCGGGCGTTTACGTGATTCTGAATCCCGAAAACAACAGAAATAATGACGATATCTGGGTAGGAGTCCTGCGGACAACCTTTAGTTTCTAAGGTTTCCTGATATCTAGTTAAAACTAAAAGCGGCAGGCGACTGCCGCTTTTAGTTATTGGTCAGTTGGTAGTTGTCAGTTGTCAGTTGTTACAGCACTTCCGGATGTTATGAGGTACAGTAGCAGCAATTAGTAAACCAGTTTTTAAGATGTTTCGGATTAATTAAGTCAAGAGCCACAGCAATTATCGTATCAACCATTTTAGTGGTGGTTGGCGAAAACTGTCGCAATAAAGATTTAAGTTGTGACCACCATAATTCAATCGGATTAAAATAGGCGTGAGTATGGGGACAAACATAAAATAGAAGCACCCACAGATTCAATCATCGATGTAATTGAATCTACTTTATGCGCGGGTAAATTATCAATTCACCTCTACTGCTCCAGACCACAACTGTGGCACTAAACATTGCTCAATAAATACCTCAAATGCTTTGCCATCCATTGAGTTATCCATTGTCATGAG